>CAZFKW010000051.1:11952-14204 GCA_964519795.1 uncultured Ramlibacter sp.
GGCTTCCACGATGGCGGTGTGGAACGCGCGGTCGCCCTCCAGCGGCATGACGCCGGCATCGGCGTCGGCCTTCATGGCCGCAATGGCGCCCGCCATGGCATTGACCTGCGCGCGCTTGGCCTGCACGGCAGCCAGCGCGGCAATCTCGCCCTCGACCACGCGGCGCGCACGGATCAGCTCCAGCGGCCCCCATTCAGTGGGCGCAATCTCCTTGCCGCTGCGCCTGGTGCGGTCCAGCACATACACGCCAGACCCGGTGCGCACTTCCACCCGGCCTTCTACCTCCAGCGCAATCAGTGCCTCCCGCACTGAAGGGCGGCTCACGCCCAGCTGGCGGGCCAGGTCGCGCTCGGCGGGCAGCCTCGAACCCACAGGAAACTCGCCCGAGCCGATGAGCGTGCGCAACTGCCCGGCAATCTGCTGGTACAGGCGCTGCGGTTCGACAGTTTGCAGGGGCATGGCGTGCGGCGCTGGAGAAATGGTTTAAGGGTTAGCCAGAATTGGCCAAGTGGTCAGACCAATTGATACTCCCACGAAAGATTCACATCAACATCCGGCAAAACCCGAAGCCGGCATCTGGAGGCAGCATGAGACTCAAGGGAAAGACGGCGCTGGTCACAGCCGCCGGGCAAGGCATCGGGCAGGCCTGTGCGCTGGCCATGGCAGCAGAAGGCGCGCAGGTCTGGGCTACCGATGTGAATGCAAAGCTGCTCGAGAGCTACGCCGGCGTTGCCAACATCAAGACTCTTCAGCTGGATGTGCTGGACAAGTCCGCCATCCAGGCAACAGTCAGGAGCCTGCCACCGCTGGACGTGGTGTTCAACTGCGCGGGCTTCGTGCACAACGGCACCATCCTGCAGGCGACCGACGAGGAGTGGGAGTTCGCCTTCAACCTCAATGTGCGCTCGCAGTACTGGATGATCCAGGCGGTGCTGCCCGGCATGCTGGCGAACAACGGCGGAAAGGGGGGCGGCAGCATCATCAACATGGCCAGTGTCTGCAGCAGCCTGAAGGGCTTGCCCAGCCGCTTCATCTACGGAACGTCCAAGGCAGCCGTGGTGGGGCTGACCAAGAGCGTGGCCGCTGACTTTGTCGGCCAGGGCATCCGCTGCAATGCGATTGCGCCGGGTACGGTTGACACGCCCTCGCTGGGTGAGCGCATCAACAGTTACGACGACCCGGTGCAGGCGCGCAAGAACTTCATTGCGCGCCAGCCCATGGGGCGCCTGGCCCAGGCGCACGAGATGGCGCCGCTGGTGGTGTTCCTGGCCAGCGATGAGTCGGTGTTTGTCACCGGCCAGGTTTATGCGAACGATGGCGGGATGACCATATGAACCAGCTTGATTTCAAGGGCCGGCATGCAGTCATCACGGGCGGTGCGACCGGGCTGGGGTATGCGATTGCGCAGCGCCTGATTGCTTCAGGTGGAGCCGTGACGGTCTGGGACCGCGACGAAAAAGGCGCGCAGCGGGCCGCAGCTTCTCTGGGCAGCGGTACGCATGCGGTGGCCGTGGATGTGTCGCAGCATGAGTCGGTAGCGGCGGCCGTCAAGGCCACAGTCACACATGCCGGCCGCATCGATGCACTCGTCAACAGCGCCGGCATCACCGGCCCGAACACGACGGTGTGGGACTACCCGGTGGAAGCCTGGCGCCAGGTGATGGACGTCAACCTGACCGGCGTGTTCCTGTGCTGCCGCGAGGTGGTGCCGCACATGCGCGAGGCCAATTACGGCCGCATCGTCAATATTGCATCAGTAGCAGGCAAGGACGGCAACCCCAACGCCAGCGCCTACAGCGCCAGCAAGGCCGCTGTCATGGCGCTGACCAAGTCGCTCGGCAAGGAGCTTGCGTCCAGCGGCGTGCGGGTCAATTGCGTCACGCCGGCTGCCGTCAAGACAGCCATCTTTGATCAGATGACGCCCGGGCATATTGCATTCATGCTGTCCAAAATCCCGATGGGCCGCTTCGGCACACCGGAAGAGGTAGCATCGCTGGTGGGGTGGCTCTGCACCGAAGACTGCTCGTTCTCGACGGGAGCTGTGTTCGACCTGTCTGGCGGCAGAAGCACTTACTGAATTCACAACATCACAGGAGAAGCTGACAATGAAACTCGTACGCTATGGCAACCCGGGCAAGGAGAAGCCCGGCCTCATCGACGCGGCTGGCAAGCTGCGCGACCTGAGCGCGGTGGTGAAGGATATTGGCCCCGACCAGTTGGGCAGCGCATCGCTGGCCAAACTCGCCAGGCTC
>CAZFKW010000052.1:0-9868 GCA_964519795.1 uncultured Ramlibacter sp.
GGCTCTGGCCGTGGTCCTGGTGCATGACCAGCGGGATGTGCGGGTACATCTCGACCGCCGCCTCGATCAGGTGCTTGATGAAAGGCTCCCCGGCATATTTGCGCGCACCGGCGCTCGCCTGCAGAATGACCGGTGCGCCTGTTTCGTCTGCGGCCTGCATGACGGCCTGCACTTGCTCCAGGTTGTTGACGTTGAAAGCCGGAATGCCATAGCCTTGTTCGGCGGCATGATCCAGCAGCTCGCGCATCGAGACGAGTGCCATGTTGAATCCCCAGGTGAATGTTGCGTTAACCGGTTGGTAACTGCAGGGATTTTACTTGGGGTTGAGTCCCACAAAGGCGAGGATGTCATTGCGCACCGGGGCAAGGAACCTGAGCGGACCGGCCATGGCCCCGATCAGTGTCACGTGGCTGACGTTGTCGTAACGCTTGACCGTGGTGTCCACGCCGGCGGCCCTGAGCCGGCTACCCAGCGCCACGGTGTTGCGCACCGGGTTGACCAGGTTGTCACTGCTGGCTGCAATCAGCAGGGTCCGGGGCGCCCTTGCAATCACGTATTCGACGGGCTGCGAGTCTCGCGGCGTATTGGGCCAGTTGAAGGCCCTCTGCGTGCCGGGGTTTTCAATCGGCAGGAAGTCGTAGGGTCCGGCCAGGCCGATGAAGCCCGCCAGGCGCTCGCGCCGCACGCCGAGCCAGCGCGGGTCCAGCGCAATCATTGCCGCGTTGTAGGCCCCCGCGCTGTGGCCCATGACGTACAGCTTGAGCGGGTCACCGCCGAAGTTTGAGGCATTGTCAAAAGCCCAGTTCATGGCCTCTGCGCTGTCCTTGAGGAATTCCGGGTAGGTGACTTCCGGATACAGCCGGTAGTCCGGGATCAGCACCAGGGCGCCGCTGCTGGCCAGCGACTCTCCGACAAAGCGGTAGTCCTCGCGCTTGCCGGCGTTCCAGTTGCCGCCGTAGAAAAACACGATGACCGGTGCGCCGCCAGGCGGTTGTTGCAGGGGCTGGTAGATATCAAGCTTGCGGCGCGGGCCGGCGCCATAGGCGACGCCCTCGGTGCCGCGAAAAGTGTTGCCTGAAACCAGCGCGTTGAGCGCGCCGGTGGCCGAGCAGCCAGTCAGCAACGCGCCGATGGCCGCAAATATTCCGGTGCGGCGGGCCATGGAGATTGTTTCGCTTGAGTTCATCGAGCAGAGCATACGGCGCGATCGCCCTAGCAGATTCAGCCGCCCGTGGGAACCGACTGGCAATGCGCGTAGGAGGTTGGCGCAACACGAGGAAGCCGCGCCAGTTACAGGGAGCCGTGGAACCGCCCTTCGACAGGCTCAGGACGGGCCGCTGGCTCCGCCCCCCAGTGGGGGCTGAGAGCCGCGGCTCCAAGTCTGCTTGAGCAGACTTGGACGGCTCGAAGGGCCATTGCATCTGGCAATCGGCACAGGTGGCCGAAGGCCGGACGGGGGGCGTTCATCCCGACACGCAGATCTTCAGCATGTTCGTGCCACCCGGCGCACCCATGGGTTCGCCGCAGGTGATGGCGTAGATGTCGCCGGCAGAGACAATGCCGCGCTTCTTCAGGTGGCCTTCGGCCTCATTCAGCGCGGTGTCGCGGTCAGCGCTGGTGTCCATCAGCAGCGGGCGCACGTTGCGGTACAACGCCATCTTGCGTTGCGTGGCCAGCTTGGGCGTCAGGGCGTAGATGGGGATGTGGATGCGGTGGCGGCTCATCCACAGCGGTGTGGAGCCGGAGTCGGTCAAGGCCACGATGGCCTTGCAGCCCAGGTGGTACGCGGTGAACAGCGCACCCATGGCGATGGACTGGTCGATGCGGCCAAAGGTCATGCCGGTGAAATCGGCGTCCAGCTTGACGTCTTCGGCCTTCTCGGCCTCCAGGCAGATGTTGGCCATCTCGACAATGGTCTCCAGCGGGTACTTGCCGGCCGCCGTCTCGGCCGAGAGCATGACGGCATCGGTGCCGTCGAGCACGGCGTTGGCAACGTCGCTGACCTCGGCGCGGGTAGGCACCGGGTTGGTGATCATCGACTCCATCATCTGCGTGGCGGTGATGACGACCTTGTCCAGTTCCCGCGCCATGCGGATCATGCGCTTCTGGAGCGCCGGCACCGTGGCATTGCCGACTTCCACCGCCAGATCGCCGCGGGCAACCATGATGCCGTCACTGGCCCTGAGAATGGACTCCAGGTGCGGGATGGCTTCGGCCCGTTCGATCTTGGCGATCAGCCCCGGCTTGTGGCGGAACTCGGCAGCGGCCACGTTGCACAGCTGGCGGGCCATTTCCATGTCGGTGGCGTTCTTGGGAAAGCTCACTGCCACATAGTCGGCCTGGAAGCTCATCGCGGTGCGGATATCTTCCATATCCTTGGCGGTCAGGGCCGGCGCCGTGAGGCCGCCGCCCTGCTTGTTGATGCCCTTGTTGTTGGACAGCTCGCCACCAAGCTTCACTGTCGTGAGCACCTGCTCGCCACGCACCGCATCCACGATGAGCACGATCAGGCCGTCATTGAGCAGCAGCAGGTCGCCGGCCTTCACGTCGCGCGGAAGTTCCTTGTAGTCCAGGCCCACGCCCTGCAGGTCCCCGGGCTCGGTGCGTGAGGCATCAAGGACAAACTTCATGCCGGACTCCAGCATCACCTTGCCCTCGGCAAACTTGCCCACGCGGATCTTCGGACCCTGCAGGTCGGCCATGATGGCCACCTCGCGGCCGGCGCGCTGAGCGGCTTCGCGCACCAGCCTTGCGCGGTCGATATGGTCCTGCGCCTTGCCGTGGCTGAAGTTCAGCCGCACGACGTTGACGCCGGCGCGGATCATCTGCTCAAGCAGGGCAGGGTCGCTGGAAGCGGGGCCGAGGGTGGCAACTATCTTGGTAGCGCGGGTGACCATGGTCTCTCCTGGGTTTGTGTTGTCGGCCTTGACGATTCGGTTCCGATTTTCACACGGGGCGGTGACAGCCGCGTTGCCCACCCCGCCGCCGGCAAGTCCTTCGGCGACGCCCGGCACTCAGGCTGCCGCGCGCTTTTGCAGGATCTCGAACGCGGGAAGCGTCTTGCCCTCCAGCACTTCCAGGAACGCGCCGCCACCTGTGGAGATGTAGCCGACGTCTTGCTCGATCCCGTATTTGGCAATCGCGGCCAGCGTATCGCCGCCGCCGGCGATGCTGAAGGCGCCCGACGCTGCAATGGCCTGTGCAATCACCTTCGTGCCGTTCTCGAAAGTCGGGAACTCAAACACCCCCACCGGACCGTTCCAGACAATGGTGCCGGCAGCCATGAGCTGCGCCGCGAGCTTTCGGGCCGTCTCAGGGCCGATGTCGAGAATGAGGTCGTCGTCCGCCACATCGGTCGCAGCCTTGACCGTGGCAGGCGCATCGGCAGAAAACGCCTTGGCAGTGACAACATCCACCGGGATGGGCACTTCGGCGCCACGCATCTTCATGGCATCGATGACCTTGCGCGCTTCGCCCACCAGGTCTGCCTCTGCCAGTGATTTGCCGATCTTCAGCCCCGCCGCCAGCATGAAGGTGTTGGCAATACCGCCGCCCACGATCAGCTGGTCCACATTTTTGGCCAGCGCCTCAAGGATGGACAGCTTGGTGCTGACCTTGGAGCCGGCCACGATGGCCACCAGCGGCCGTTTCGGGTGGGCCAGGGCTTTTGTGATGGCGTCTATCTCGGCCGCCAGCAGCGGCCCTGCGCAGGCAACCGGCGCAAACTCCGCAATGCCGTAGGTCGAGGCTTCGGCGCGGTGGGCCGTGCCAAAGGCATCGTGCACGAAGATGTCGCACAACGCGGCCATCTTCCTGGCCAGCGCCTGGTCATTCTTTTTTTCACCCTTGTTGACGCGGCAGTTCTCCAGCATCACAAGCTGCCCGGGCTTGACATCCACACCGTCCACCCAGCCGGCCACGAGTGGCACGCCTTGCGCCCAGTTGCCGCCCAGCAGTTCGCCCATGCGCAGCGCCACCGGCGCCAGTGAGTCTTCATGCTTGAATTCACCTTCGGTAGGGCGCCCCAGGTGCGATGTCACCATGACTGCGGCGCCGGCGTCCAGCGCCATGCGGATGCAGGGAATCGAAGCGCGGATACGGGTGTCTTCCGTGATGTGGCCCGCGTCGTCCTGCGGGACGTTGAGATCGGCACGGATGAAAACGCGCCGGCCTGTGGCTTTGCCCTGGGCGCAGAAGTCGGAGAAGCGAAGAACATTCATGGGTGGGGGTTTTCCGGGAAAGCGGCAGAACCGCAGATTCTAGAAGGCTGAAGCATCGGCGCCCGCGTTGATCCATATCAGTACGCGGATGCGCCAGAACCCTAGGATTCCGGTCTGGTTCATCCTGCCGGCCAGCCATGGCTTTCCGGCTTCAACTGACATGTCGCTGAAACCCTCCCCCCTGCCTCCCGGACTTGCCGCAGAACTTGCCGGGCACCTGCCTGTGGCACCCGGTGCGCCGCTGCCGCACCGCAAGATCATCCGCCAATGGCTGTTGCCGCTTTCACAGCGCTCCACGACCCGCGCCATTCTGCTCCTGGCACTGGACGCAATGCTCTGGATTGGCGCGCTCGCCGGCGTGGTGTTGCTTGAAGCCGTGTGGGCCAAGCTGCTGTGCGGCGCCGCCGCAGGCTTCATCACGGGACGGCTTTTCATCATCGGCCACGATGCCTGCCACCAGAGCCTCACGCCGCACCGCCGGCTCAACCGCTGGCTCGGCCGCATCGCCTTCCTTCCATCGCTCACACCGTACAGCCTGTGGGATGTGGGCCACAACGTGGTGCACCACGGCTACACCAACCTCAAGGGTGTGGACTTTGTGTGGTCGCCCCATACCCGGGAGGAATATGCCGCCCTGAGCCCGGGCCGGCGACTGCTGGACCGCATCTACCGAAGCGGCTGGGCACCCGGCCTGTATTACATGGTGGACATCTGGTGGAAACGCATGTTCTTCCCCTCCAGGCAGAACATGCCGGTGCGCCGTGCCGTGTTCCTCTGGGACAACCTGCTGGTCAGTGGCTTCGCCCTGGTGTGGGGTGCAGCGCTGGCCATCGTCGCCGTGCAGACGCAGCAGTCTGCCGGTCTGCTGCTCCTGGCGGGCATGGCCGTTCCATTCCTGTTCTGGTGCGCCATGATCGGCTTTGTCGTCTACGTTCACCACACCCACACTGCCGTCTCCTGGCACAACGACAAGTCCGCCTGGGCCAGGGCCCAGCCTTTTGTTTCGACCACGGTGCACCTGACCTTCCCGCTGCATGTGGGCGCTGCGCTTCACCACATCATGGAGCACACGGCACACCACGTGGACATGAGCATTCCGCTGTACCGGCTGAAACCTGCGCAAGCCATGCTGGAGACCATGCTGCCGGGCCGCATCGTGATCCAGAAGTTCTCCTGGCGCTGGTACTTCGACACCGCTCGCCGGTGCAAGCTCTATGACTTCAGCCGCCAGTGCTGGACGGACTACGCGGGACGCGCCACCAGTGAACCCGCGACGGGTGCTGTGGCCTGACCGCCTACCAGCCCATCACCAGGCGCAGCGGCAGGTACACCGCCATGCCCAGCACAATGGTGGCGAGCACATCGCGGCGCCACCAGTAAGCCAGGGCGCCGGCCAGGGCGCCGAAGATTCGCGCATCCATCCAGGTGCCGATGAGCTGGCCCTGCGCCATCACGATCTCGGGCAGCACCACGGCTGACAGCGCGGCAATGGGCGCGTATTGCAGGCCGCGCTGGGCCCACTGCGGCAGGCTCCAGGGCTTGCTGGAGATGAAGAAGAAACTGCGCGCCACCACCGTCACGCAGGCCAGGCCCGCAATGATGGCGATGGTCCAGAGATCGGTGCCCGTCATCCCCTGGGCCTTTCAGCAGCAGCCGGGTCTACCCGTTTCTCGATGGCCAGGCACAGCAGCACGGCAGCGGCAATGGCCACCACGATGTTCAGCTTCAGCGGCAGCGCGTAGGCGGCCACCGCTGCCACCGCAGCCACAGCCGCCGATACGATGCGCAGCTTGGTGCTGGCCAGTGAACACAGGATGCCGACCAGGCACAGGATGCCTGCAAAGCCAAGGCCCCAGTGCGTCGGGATGAAGTTCGCCAGCACGATCCCGACCACGCTTGCGCCCACCCAGCTCGCCCAGTTCAGGAAACAGTTGCCCGAGAGATACGCTTCCTGCGCGCGCCGGCCTTCCGCCGTTTCCGAAGGATGGGCGAAGCGCCGGGTGAAGAGCACATAGGTCAGGTCAGCTGTCAGGTAGCCATGCATCATGCGCTCCCAGCGCGGCAGGTGCATCAGGTAGGGCCGCAGGTGCAGGCTGAACACCACAAAGCGCAGGTTCACGCAAAAGCCCGTGGCCAGGATGACCCACAGCGGCGCGCCGGCAACGATCAGCGGAATGGCGGCCAGCTGCGAACTGCCGGCAAATACAAACAGCGCCATCAGCAGCGACTCCATCACGCTCATGCCCGACTTGACCATGGCCACGCCCGTCATGAGGCCCCAGGCGGCAATACCCGGCGCCTGCGGCCACATGTCGCGCACGCCCTGGCGGAATTCGGCATGCCGGAAATTGCGGGAAGCGGCAAACATCAGCGCAAGCTCATCCCTGCGCACCCGGGTTTTCGAAACGCATGCCGGGCTTGAGATCAAAACCGCGCAGGAAGTCAGCGACCTTCAGTCTCCTGCCGCCCGGGCGCTGGACTTCTTCGACCTCCACTGCGCCCTCGCCGGCTGCCACGCAGAATCCGGCTTCACCGACAGCGATCACGGTACCGGCCGATGCGGCCTGCGCGGCGGGGACCTCGCGCGCGGCCCAGACCTTGAGTGTTTCGCCATCAAGCTGCGTCGCAGCACCCGGAAAAGGGTTGAAGGCCCGCACCCGCCGCGCGATCAGGGCTGCAGGCAGGACCCAGTCGATGGCGGCCTCATGTTTGTCGATCTTGCTGGCATAGGTCACGCCTTCTGCCGGCTGCCGCACCGGACTGAAGCCGCCGCAGGCGGCGGTTTCCAGCGCCTCCACGATGAGCCTGCCGCCCAGGACGGCGAGCCTGTCATGCAGGCTGCCGGTGGTGTCATCCGGAGCAATGGGCATGCGCTCCACGAGCAGCATGTCGCCGGTGTCCAGCCCCGCGTCCATCCGCATGATGGTGATGCCGGTTTCGGCGTCGCCAGCCTCGATGGCCCGGTGAATCGGCGCTGCGCCACGCCAGCGCGGCAGCAGCGAGGCGTGGATGTTGAGGCAACCCCGGGCCGGGGCATCCAGCACCCATTGCGGCAGGATGAGGCCGTAGGCCGCGACCACCATGACGTCCGCCTGCGCCGCCTCAATGGCGGACTTCGCGGCTACGGCATCGTCGGGATATTTGCCGTCCAGCCGCAGGCTGCGCGGCTGGACCACGGGGAGGTGCTTTTCAAGCGCAAACTGCTTGACAGGCGAGGCCTGCAGCTTCATGCCGCGACCGGCCGGCCGGTCTGGCTGGCTCAGGACCAGGGCAATGTCAAAGCCCGCAGCATGAAGCCGTTCAAGGGCGATCCGGGCGAATTCGGGGGTGCCTGCAAATATGACGCGCATGCGGGAAGTGTCGGTCAATTCCGCCAGCTCCGATGCTTCAGTCACCGATCCACGGGCGGATCGGTTCATCAGTGCTCAGTGTGCGCTCCACCATGCCCTGGCTGTTCACATAGGCGTGGAAAAGCCGCGGAATGTCGATTTCCTCCCAGCGCCAGGTCCAGACGTCGCCGCTGAAACTGAAGATCCGCCCCCGGTAGGCCGGTGGCCCGATCTCACGCTGCAGGTCGGCGACCGGCATGCCGCCCGCAGAAAAACGGTCCAGCAGATGGGGCTGCAGCGCCTGCGAAACCGAGGCCACCCTGCCCGTCGCATCCAGGTCAATGTTGTAGACCTGCCGGCCGGCCGGCTGGCCGGAATACTGCAGCCGTGTGCCGCTTGCCAGCGGATATGTCGCCGTCGGCGGGCCCAGGTTCTGCTGGACCTGCTCGCGCGGCGCGCCAACGGGTGTGTTCTGCACAATGCCGGCGCAACCGGCCAGCAGGCCTGCCGCCAGGCAGGCGGCCAGAAGTCTCGATGTCATGGCTTGTCTCCCTGCGCGCAGGCTGCGGGCGAACTACTCGCGGTCCTCGCGCTGGAGTTTGAGCATCTTGGTCTTGATGCGGTTCCGCTTGAGTGGTGACAAATACTCGACAAATACCTTGCCCAGCAAATGGTCCATTTCATGCTGGATGCACACGGCCAGCAGGCCATCGGCCTCGACCGTCTGCTCCCTGCCCTCGCCGTCCAGCGCGCGCACCTTCACCGCGACTGCGCGCTCCACGCCATCGTAGATGCCGGGCACGGAGAGGCAGCCTTCATCATTCTTCTTCTTTTCCGGGCTGGCCCAGGTGATTTCGGGGTTGATCAGCACCAGGGGGGCATCGCGTTCTTCCGACACATCAATGACGATGAGGCGCTCATGGACGTCCACCTGGGTCGCCGCGAGGCCGATGCCGCTGGCGTCATACATGGTGTCCAGCATGTCGGCGATGAGGCCCTTGATGCGCGCATCGACAGCCGCGACCGGCCTGGCGACGGTATTCAGTTTGGGGTCCGGGAAACGGAGAATGGGGAGTAAAGCCATGAAAACTCACAAAAGGTGTCGCTATTTTCGCTACTTTTGGCCTGCGGGGCACGGGCGTGCGGCAATAATCGTTGCCCAATCAAGGGCTTGAGCGCAAAATCGCCAGTGATTTGTCAAGATTTCCGCCGGGTAACAGGCCTCCCAAGCAGGCTGCCCGGTTACGGCCCCGGGGGGCATCCGAGATGCAGCAAGATATGACGAAACAACAAACAGCGCAAACCAAAGTGGCAGCCCATGACCGGGCCGCTGCCCACGCATCGGCCATCGTACGGGGCCTTGGTGCCCTGACTGCGCTGGCCGGCCTGCTGGCAACCCTGCCGGCACAGGCCCAGAACTTCCCCATCACGCCCACGCAGAAATCCGTGGCCGAGCAGGTCGCCCAGTCCGGCGTCCCACTGACTGAACTCTCCCCGACCGCCCCCGACAGTTACACCGTCAAGCGTGGCGACACGCTCTGGGCCATTTCCGGCATGTTCCTCAAGAGCGCCTGGCGCTGGCCCGAACTGTGGGGCATGAACATGCAGGACATCCGCAACCCGCACCTGATCTACCCGGGCCAGCAGCTGTTCCTGGACAAGAGCAACGGCCGCGCAAGGCTGAGCTCGCGTGCCACCGAGACCGTGCGCGTCTCGCCGCGCACCCGCTATGAAACCCTGGCTGACGGCGCGCTGCCCACGCTGCAGTCCAACCTGATCGAGCCCTTCCTGTCCGAGCCCATCATTGTTGATGAAGCCATGCTGCTGGCCGCCCCACGCATCGTCGCAGCCCAGGAAGGCCGCGTGCTGCTGAGCCGCGGTGACAGGGCCTATGTCCGCGGTCAGGGCAATGCCATGCTCACCGGCGCCAAGGGCACCCCGTTTGAATACCGGGTCTTCCGCAACGCAACACCGCTCAAGGACCCCGTCAGCGGCGTGGTGCTGGGCTACGAGGCACAGTACGTCGGCAAGGCCGAGCTGGTGCGCGGCGAGTCCACCCGCGAGATCACCGACAAGGATGGCAAGCCCGCCACCGACATCATCCCCGGCACTATTGACATCGTCTCCTCCAAGGAGGAAATGCGCGTCGGTGACCGCCTCCTGCCGGAGCCGGCCCGGCAGCTGCTCAGCTACACGCCGCGAGCCCCCGAAAGGCCCACCGAAGGCGTGATCGTCTCGGTGTATGGTTCGGCCGTGCGCAATGCAGCCCAGAACCAGGTCGTCGTCATCAACAAGGGCACGGCTGACGGCATCGAGAGC
>CAZFKW010000052.1:9901-13940 GCA_964519795.1 uncultured Ramlibacter sp.
TCACCGACGGCGTCAAGATCGGTGACCGGGTTACCAACCCCCGGTAAACCGCCCGCACCTTGCCGCACTGACGCCGCAAATTCCCCGCTGCCCGACGACATGGAGCGCGATGAACTCGCCGGCTGGCTGCGCCTGACGCTCACGCCCGGCATCGGCAATGAGCGCAGCCGGAAGCTGCTGGCCACATTCGGCCTGCCGCCGGCGATATTCGCCCAATCCCCTGAAGCGCTGTCACTGGTGGCTTCCCCCGCACAATGCGCGGCCATGCGCGAGGAACCCGCAGGTCTGGCCGCCCTGCTGGAGACAACCTGGCAATGGCTGCAGGCCGAAGGTCCGGGCAGCCGGCGCGTGGTCGCGCTCGGCGACGCGGGCTACCCGCCCAGCCTGCTGGCCATGGAAGACCCGCCGCTCATGCTGTACATGATGGGCGCGACGCACCTGGCGCCCGACCCGGAACGCAGCATCGCCATCGTCGGCAGCCGCAACCCGACGCCGCAGGGCGAGGGCAATGCCCGGCAGTTTGCCAAAGCCCTCAGCGAGTCGGGCCTCACCGTGGTCTCGGGCCTGGCGCTCGGTGTGGACGGCGCCGCCCACCTGGGTGCGCTGGAAGGCGCTGACGCCTTCAGCCGCGGGCGGCCTGCCACGCACCTGTCCACCATTGCCGTCATCGGCACCGGCCTGGACCGCGTATACCCCAGGCGCCACCTCGAACTGGCCCACCGCATTGCCGCGAGCGGCCTCATCATCAGCGAGTTTCCGCTTGGCACGCCGCCCATCCCGGGCAACTTCCCCAAGCGCAACCGGATCATTGCCGCGCTGGCGCAGGGCACCCTGGTGGTTGAGGCAGCACTGAAGTCCGGCTCGCTGATCACGGCGCGCATGGCGGTCGAACAGGGCAAGGAAGTGTTCGCCATACCGGGCTCCATCCACTCACCACAGTCGCGCGGCTGCCATGCGCTGATCCGCCAGGGCGCCAAGCTGGTGGAGTCGGCGCAGGACGTGCTCGAAGAGTTGCGCATGCCCACAGCGGCGGCGGCAGCGGCAGCGCTGCCTGCCGGCAGCGGCGCAGAAGAAGGCGGTGACGAAGGCGAGGAAGACGACGACGGCGCCCCCGCACGCACAGGCCTGCTGGACACCATGGGCTTTGACCCCGTGAGCCTGGACGCCCTGGTTGCCCGAACCGGCATTGCGCCGGCGAACCTGCTGGCCCAGCTACTGGAGCTGGAACTGGACGGCCTGGTGGCACGCCTGCCCGGCGGGCTCTACCAGCGCATGGCACTGGCCTGACGCAGCATGTAACGACAGCGCCGGCTTTCGGCGGCGTGAGCGTTCTGCGCTATATTGGGGCATGTTTGAAGTACTCGTGTTCGTCTACGAAAACTACTGGCGGGGCGATGCCTGCCCCGAGCCGCAGCAACTGGGGCGCAAGCTGACAGCCGTCGGCTTTGAGGCCGACGAGATCCAGCAGGCCCTGGCCTGGCTGGACGGCCTGAACCTTGCCACCCATGGCACGCCGCTGGGCACAGACAGCGGCTCAGGCCCCACGGCGGACATCGTCCTGCAGGACACCCTGCTGCCCGGCCAGTCGCCGGACAGCCTGCGCGTGTACTCCGTGGCGGAGCAGGACCGGCTGGGCGCCGAATGCCTGGGCTTCATCAGTTTCCTGGAGTCTTCAGGCGTGTTGCCGCCCGCCATGCGCGAGATCGTCATGGACCGCGCCATGGCCGCCCCGGGAGACCCTGTCGCGCTGGACGACCTGAAGATCATCGTGCTGATGGTGTACTGGAGCTTTGGCGAAGAGCCTGACGCGCTGGTGCTCGACGAGCTGTGTGACGACACGCGGGACCGAATCGCACACTGAAGTTCCGGTTTTCGAGATGGCAACCCCTTGATCGTGGGGGTAATTCCCACGAATGCGGGATGTTGACACCTTGCATTGTTTGTTACCCTCACTGCTGTAACCGGCTGCATCTCGCAGCCGCTGTTTGCGTCTCAACTTTACTTTGGAGAAGCCCATGAAGAACTGGTTCAAAACAATGCTGTGCGCCGTGTCGGCAGCGACCCTCGTGGCCTGCGGCGGTGGCGATTATGTGGATCCGAATCCGGCGGCTGGTGGTGGTGGCGGTGGCGGGGGGGCAACCACACCCGAAGCGATTGCCGCACTGGGCGCGCAAGGGTTTGTGGTGGCGAACTTCGGTATAGGCGGTGCGGTGGACGGGATGCTGATTCCTGTTGCACCCGTCATGATGGGTCCAGCTTCTCTGGAAACGCCGGCCGCTCAAGAACCAATGGACATCTCTTCACGTTGTTCTTCGGGTACGGCAACCCAGGAGAACGTCGAGGAAAACACCTACGAGATTGTCTACACCAACTGTGTTGGCGTCGAATCCGACGTCAAGTACAACGGTACGGTAACTGTCGTTGCGGTCAATGGCCAAGGCGAGGAGGACACGGACTATACGGTGGACTTCGACGCTGGCCTGCAAGTCAGCCTGGAAATCGACGGCACCACCTACGCCTACACTTACACAAAACGCGACGGCGCTGCTCACGCAATGGTGCTGAGCGGTATTGTCCGCGATGAGGAAGGCGCTTCGAAGGTGACCTCCTTGATGAACGTCGACGTTGCAATCGGTACAGGCACGATCACATTGGAAGAGTACACCTTGACCTTCGACCGGACCGTGTCGCCTGAGCAAATCTCGATCAATGGCACTTACATCCTCAACCTCAAGCTTAGCGACTTCGGGCCGCTTCCCACAGGCGTGCCGGATATGGACGTACCCCTGGAGTTCACTACATCCACCGACCCGGTTCTCACTGTCGGCGATGCAGACGAATTCACAGGCGGCACCCTCATTCTCGAAGACGCGCGGGTTCCAGCCGCGACCTACAGAATCGAAACTAATTTCACGACCAGGAAGTTGACGATTACTGTCGCTGGTCAAGCCGCGACCTATGACTTCTGATTTAGCAGCGAACAGCGCTTGAAGCGCTAGAAAATAGCAAAGTTATTGAAAAGGCCTCGCTTTGTAGCGAGGCCTTTTTTTACCGCGTCAGCCCGTGGTACCCGCCCTTCCGTAGGCGCTCAGTTCAGCAACCGCTCAGGATTCGCATCCAGCTTGGCCAGCGCGTCGCGCGTGGCGCGCACCGTGAGGGCTTCTTCCTCGGTGGGAACGAGCAGGCCGGCCTGCAGGTAGGCGGCCAGGCGCCGCGCCTGGATCAGGAAGCTCTTGCCGTCAGTGGAAGCAAACAGGTGCAGCTGCTTGCGGTCGCTGCGCCAGGCAAACTGCACCTGGCTGATCTTGCCGTTGTGGTCCAGCGTGAACCAGGTGCCCAGCTGCAGCTCGTTGGCCCAGGCGAGCATGGCGTCGCTGGGCTTGGAGCCGCCGTCGGCCACTACCTCGATCGCTGAGGCATCGATGCCCAGCATCATCTCGATGCTCTCGGCGTCCAGCGGCAGGTCGCCGGCATTTCCGTCGCCGTCGCCCACAAAGTCTTCCAGGTTGGCCAGGCGCTTGGCCATGGCGTCGATCTGGTCGCGCGGGATGGCCTGGGTCTTGGAGAGGAATGCATCCGCCAGCGTGTCGCCGATGACCTTGATGTGGCCTTCCTGTGCCTCGCCCTGCACGCCCATCATGGTCATGCCCTGGCGCAGCCGCTGCAGCAGTGCCGGGAGCTCCTGGATGACACGCGCGCGGTCATTGCGGTTGGGCTTGGCACTGGCAGCCCAGACCAGGTCAGAGGCCGACTTCTTCATGGCAATGGTGTCTTCATGCTGCGGCCCGTTCTTCACGGCGGCAATGGCCAGCACCTCGGCCCAGACCTTGAACAGGAACTCGCGGATTTCCTCGCGCACCGGGATGTCGCGCAGCATGTTGCGCATCTCGATGGTGTACTGGATGGCCAGGGTCTCCTTCTGCTCGACCTGCTGCGCCACGCTCACGAGGCGCTGGTTGGCGCCACTTTCGGTCAGGAATTTGGAGAGGAATTTCTGGAACTCCTCATACACCAGCTGGAAAACGCGGCGCCCGGTCTC
>CAZFKW010000053.1:0-3047 GCA_964519795.1 uncultured Ramlibacter sp.
GCTGACATGGCGTGCCGCCAGCAGCTAGAGTCAGCGATACTTTGCATGCGCCTATCGTAGCGCCTCACACACCGCAGGACATCATGGCATTCATCTACTACGTGACACAGATCCAGTTCGAGTTTGGCGCGGTCAAGCTCCTCAGGCAGGAGTGCGAACGTGTCGGCATCACCCGCCCATTGATCGTGACCGATGCAGGCGTCAAGGCCGCAGGCGTCCTGCAAAAGGCGCTGGACGCCCTGCCCGGCATGCCCGTCACTGTGTTTGACCAGACGCCGTCCAACCCCACGGAAGCGGCTGTGCGCGCCGCCGCTGCAATGTACAAAGCCAATGGCTGCGACGGACTGATCGCCGTGGGTGGCGGCTCCGCCATCGACTGCGCCAAGGGCGTGGCCATTGCCGCCACGCATGAAGGCCCGCTCATGACTTACGCGACCATCGAGGGCGGCTCCCTCAAAATCACCGACCGCGTTGCGCCGCTGATTGCCGTGCCCACAACCAGCGGCACCGGCAGCGAGGTCGCCCGAGGCGCCATCATCATTGTGGACGATCACCGCAAGCTGGGCTTCCACTCCTGGCACATCGTGCCGCGCGCGGCCATCTGCGATCCTGAACTCACGCTCGGCCTGCCCCCGCGCCTGACAGCCGCCACAGGCATGGACGCCATTGCCCACTGCATGGAAACCTTCATGTCTGCCGCCTTCAACCCGCCCGCCGACGGCATTGCGCTGGACGGCCTTGAACGCGGCTGGTCGCACATCGAGCGCGCGACCAAAGACGGCAGCGACCGCGAGGCCCGCCTGAACCTCATGAGCGCCTCGATGCAGGGCGCCATGGCCTTCCAGAAAGGGCTGGGTGCCGTGCATTCACTCAGCCACAGCCTGGGCGGCGTGGACCCGCGGCTGCACCATGGCACGCTCAATGCAATGTTCCTGCCGGGGGTGGTTAAATTCAATTCGCGGGCGGAGTCGGTGCAAAAAGACCGCCGCCTGGAGCGCATGGCCCACGCCATGGGCCTGGCCTCCGCCGGCGACATTCCCGAGGCCATCAGGGACATGAATGCCCGCCTGGGCCTTCCCGCTGGCCTGGGCGCCATGGGGGTGGAAAGCGGGATGTTTGACAAGATCATTGTGGGCGCGATGGCTGACCACTGCCACAAGACCAACCCGCGCGTTGCCAGCCCCGACGAATACCGCGAACTGCTGGTCGAGTCGATGTAACGGAGGAATTTCAGGGTAGCGAGGGCTGGACAGCGCCAGCCGCGCCTTTGCCAGCACTCCCGTCAGGCAAGCGGTTCTACGGGCGCATCGCCGCGCGTATTGCCCGCCAGCCACGCCTGAAACTCATCAGCCAGCTGGCGCGATGCCGCCGTGGCGGCGCTCCAGGCCTGCACGCGCGCCTGCAGGTTGGTGCCGTAGCGGGTGAAATCTGTGCGGTCCGGGAGTTTTCCGTTGGGCAGCGTCTTGACCCAGGCGGGGTCCGGGGCCAGCACCACCATGTTGTCCAGGAAATGCGTCGCACCATGGCGCCATTTGAGCCCCTTGTCCAGCCAGCCAGGCACGACCGCTTTCTGGAAATGCGGGTAGAGCACCAGGCCCGCGCCGCGTCCCGTGGCAACCCCGGACTCGCCAGGCAGCGCCGCAACATTGCCGGCCGCAGCTTGGCCGGCAGCCGGCAGCGCCCCGTTGTAGTTCAGGTGCAGGTGGTAGTCCGTGATGCCGCCGTCCCAGTAGGCACCCGGTGGCGCGCCGGGGATGTTGTGCACAGATTGCAGCACGAACGGGATGGAGCAGCTCGCCTGCAATGCCGGGTTGAAGTTGGCCTCGGTCAATCCCACCTGGCGCGTTCGGTAGTCCGTTGTGGCAAATGGCAGGCTGGCGTTTTGCGATGAAAACACCACGCGCTCCAGCCACGCGCCCATGGCCTTGCGGTGGATGGTATTGGTGAGAAACGCGCCCAGGTAACCGAGCGGCGTGCGCAGCCTGTGTTCACGCCCCAGCACATGCCGTCCCCGCGAGGTCACGATGTGCAGGCGGTAACGCGGATGGTTCAGCGCCTCCTGCACCCTGCCGCCATAGAACGACTGGAGGCTCTGGCCGAACCGCTCGCTCACATGCGCTGCCGTCGGGCGCTTCTGGCCCGGCGCAAGCTCATAGTCCTGCTGGATATAGTCCGTTTCCAGACGCTGGAACGCTGTGACCGCATCATCCAGGCAGGCCGTTGCCATGCGCCACGCGCCGATCGATGCGCCGACCAGGTGGACCTCTTGCGCGGACTGAGCCAGCCATTCGCCAAAAATGAACCTGTCGAGCGGCCCGAGCACAAGGCCCTTGGGCCCACCTGCCGCGCCGGGGATCACGTTGACGTCCTCCGGCGACAGGCCATTGCGAGCAAGATGTTCCCGTGCGCGCGGGCCGGCATAGATTCGCAGGGCCTTCATGGCGCGCATGTCTTGGGCGTGGGGTTCATGAGCGCTGGGCCTGTTGAGATGGCAAACGCAGGATCGGGTGTCGGTTTCCTACTTGCGCAAACCTTGCAGCCTGGCAAACGCCGAGGCCATGGCCCCGCCCTGCGGCGCTGCCGTGTTCTGGTGGCGCGGTGCCTGCTGCCCCCGCCCTGCGCCCTCATACCGGTTCTCGCGCGGGCCATCGCGCCGTGCAGGCGCGTCCCCGAGCTTCATCGACAGGCCGATACGCTTGCGCGCAACATCCACCTCCATCACCTTGACCTTCACGATGTCACCCGTCTTGACGATCTCGCGCGCATCCGTGACGAACTTGTGGGCCAGCTGGCTCACATGGATCAGCCCGTCCTGGTGGACGCCCAGGTCGACAAAGGCGCCGAAGGCGGCCACGTTGCTGACCGTACCCTCCAGGATCATGCCCGGTTGCAGGTCCTTGATGTCTTCCACGCCATCGTTGAAGCGGGCCACCTTGAAGTCCGGGCGCGGGTCGCGTCCCGGTTTTTCAAGCTCGCCCAGGATGTCCCTGACGGTGATCACGCCAAACTTCTCATTGGCGAACAGCTCGGGCTTGACCTTGTAGGTT
>CAZFKW010000053.1:3057-7447 GCA_964519795.1 uncultured Ramlibacter sp.
GGTGTGGGCAATGATCTTTTCGACCACAGGGTAGGTCTCGGGGTGCACGCCCGTCATGTCCAGCGGGTTACTGCCGCCGCGGATGCGCAGGAAGCCGGCGCTCTGCTCAAAGGTCTTGGCGCCCAGCCCCGTCACCTGGGTCAGCTGCTGCCTGTCGTTGAACGCGCCGTTGGCCTCGCGCCAGCGCACCACGGCCTTGGCCACGCTGGCCGACAGGCCCGACACGCGTGACAGCAGCGGCACACTCGCCGTATTCAGGTCCACCCCCACCGAGTTCACACAGTCCTCGACCACCGCCTCCAGCGTGCGGGCCAGTTCGCCCTGGTTCACATCATGCTGATACTGGCCGACGCCAATGGACTTGGGGTCAATCTTCACCAGCTCGGCCAGCGGGTCCTGCAGCCGGCGTGCAATGCTGGCCGCGCCACGCAGGCTCACGTCTACATCGGGCATTTCCTGGCTCGCGAACTCGCTGGCTGAATACACCGAAGCCCCAGCCTCGCTCACCACGACCTTCTCGATGACCATGTTGACTTTGGCCGCCAGCTTGATCAGCTCGCCCGCCAGCTTGTCTGTCTCGCGGCTGGCGGTCCCGTTGCCGATGGCAATCAGGTTCACGCCATGCTTTTCGCAGAGCTTGCCGAGCGCGAACAGCGAGCCATCCCAATCGCGGCGCGGCTCGTGCGGGTACACCGTGCTGGTGTCCACCAGCTTGCCAGTCGCATCGACGACCGCGACCTTCACGCCGGTGCGGATGCCCGGGTCCAGCCCCATCACCACACGCGGGCCGGCCGGCGCTGCCAGCAGCAGGTCGCGCAGGTTATCGGCAAACACCTTGATGGCCACCTTCTCGGCCTCTTCGCGCAGGCGCGTGAACAGGTCGCGTTCGGTAGACAGGCTCAGCTTCACGCGCCAGGTCCAGGCCACGCACTTGCGGATCAGGTCGTCGGCCGGGCGCCCCGCATGGCTCCAGCCGAGGCGCAGCGCGATCTTGCCTTCCGCAATGCTCGGCTTGCCGGGTTCCGGCTCGACAGGCAGAACAAGCTTTGCATCCAGAATCTCGAGGGTGCGCCCCCGGAACACGGCCAGGGCCCGGTGCGACGGTACTCTGCCGATCGGCTCGTCGTAGTCAAAGTAGTCGCGGAACTTCGAGACGTCGGCATTGTTCTCGTCCTTGCCGGCCATCAGTTTGCTCCTGAACAGGCCCTCGGCCCAGAGCCATTCGCGCAGTGACTGCACCAGACCGGCGTCCTCGGCCCAACGCTCGCTCAGGATGTCGCGAACGCCGTCCAGCACGGCGCCGACCGTCGTGAAATCATCACCGCTTTCCGTCTTTGCCGCCAGCACATAGGCCTGTGCTTCCGTCTGCGGGTCGAGCGCGGGGTCGGCAAACAGCCTGTCCGCCAGCGGTTCAATGCCCGCTTCCCGCGCAATCATGCCCTTGGTGCGGCGCTTGGGCTTGAACGGCAGGTAGAGGTCTTCCAGCTCCTGCTTGGTGGGAGCGGCATCCACGGCGGCGCGCAGCCCGGGCGTGAGCTTGCCCTGCTCTTCGATGCTCTTGAGCACCGCCTCGCGGCGGTCTTCCAGCTCGCGCAGGTAGCCGAGGCGGTATTCCAGCTCGCGAAGCTGGATGTCGTCGAGGCCGCCTGTGGCCTCCTTGCGGTAGCGGGCGATGAAGGGGACGGTGGCGCCACCGTCGAGCAGTTCAACGGCAGATTCAACCTGACGCGTATCGACCCTGATTTCTGCGGCAATCTGCCGGATGATTTTTTGCATGTAGTAGTGCTGGAGTACTCGATAGTGGGGCAACGGGTGCCCGGCGGACAATTCCGCTCCGGTGATTATCGGGTGCCGCGCACCACCCCGGCCGACCCGCCGGGACGCGCTTCACATCTGGCGTCAGGCCAGTGCGTGCGCAGGTGCCGGGGTGGGAGCACCCTGTTCTGGCGCGGGTGCGACGCCCGCCCGCGCGCAGCAGGCTGCGACGTCGTCGTCCGGACCGATCTCCATCTCGGCCGGCACGATCCGCAGGGTGGCAAGTGCCCGGGTCTCGGCTGCCAGGTTGCCTTCCCGCTCCAGCTTGTCGGCCAGCTTCAGCAGCCGGCTACGAACCTTCACGATGGCGCGGTCAGACGGAACAAGCGTCTCCACCGAGCGGTCCGCGATGGCGCCCCCGCGCACATGCTCGGCGACGGCCATGTCCTCGATGCGCAGGTTGCGCATGCCCGAGAACGAATGCTCCTTCATGAAGACGCCGCGATCCTGGCCATAGGCGTTCCCCCGGTTCAACACGGGCTTGTAGGTTCCGGGAATGAACTCCGGCGACTCATAGCTCCTGTCGCCCACCCTTGCGCGCAAATCCGCGAGCGTCGACGGGTCGTACCAGGAGGTATAGAGGAACATCGTGTTTTCGTCATCGACCGGCACATTGGTCTGCCACGACCCTACGTCGTACGGCGGCGGCGTTGGCACTTCGACAGTGAAAGGCAGCACGAACTGGTTCAGCCGCAGGTTGCGCTTTCCGCCGCCTGCCTGGCGTTCCATGGCAAGAGCTGCACCGTAGTCCGTATCCTCCAGGTGCACCCAGGTCGGCGTCCGGTCGCTGAACGCAGCAGACTGCACAAAGCGGCTTCCGCCCCCTCCGCCCTGCAGGTTGGCATGCAGGAAGCCGACGTGGCTTCCGTCGCACAGGCCCTCGACATGCTGGAAGTAGTTGCCTTCCGACTCCACCTGGATGAAGCTGCCGGACCAATGGTCCTCACCCTTGGCAAGCCATGGCAGATTGGGAAAAGGCGGCTCCTGGCCGGCCGGCCCCATGTAGGTCCAGAGCAGTCCGCCCTTGCCAACAACAGGGTACGACTTGAGTTTCACCCTCTTGCACAGGTGCGCACCTTCCGCAACATTCGGTATCTCGACGCATTGGCCCCCGCTCGCGTATTGCCAGCCATGGAAGAGGCAGCGCAGGCCCGACTCCTCATTGCGGGCATACAGGAGATCGGCACCGCGGTGGGCGCAGTAACGGTCCGTCAGGCCCAGGTTGCCATTGGGGCCACGGACGGCCAAAAGGTCTTCCCCGAGCAGGCGCACCGGCCGCGGGGCGCCCCCGGCTTCCAGGTCCTTGAGCTGGCACACGGGCAGCCAGAACCGGCGGAATACCTCACCCATTGCCGTGCCGGGGCCCACGCGCACCAGGCGCTCGTTCTGCGCTGCAGTCAACATGTTCGATCCTCTGGCTTCACTTGACCGGGTTTGAATTTATTGGGGCTTGAGGCCCGCGTCGCGGATGATCCGCGCCCACGACTCATAGTCGGCCGCGACTGTGCGGGTGAATTCGGCTGCACTCGCGTCAACCGGGCTCAGCGCGAGTTCGTCAAGACGCTTGCGCACATCCGGCTGCTGCAGGCTTGATCTGACCTCGCGGTGCAGCGCCGCAACGATGGCCGGTGGCGTGCCTCCCGGCGCAAACAGGCCGAACCAGCTCATCAGCTCGAAGCCGTCCAGGCCAAGCTCTTTCAGGGTCGGCACGCCTGGCAGCATCGGGGACCGCTGGGTGCCGACAACCGCCAGCGCGCGCAGTGATCCCGCCTTGATGTGCTGCTGGGCCACCGCAATGGACGAGAAGCCTGAATCCACATGGCCCCCCCACAAGGTCGTTGATGAATGGCGACTCGCCCTTGTAGGGCACATGGTTCAGCTGTATGCCGGCCGAGCGGGTCAGCACCTCGCCCATCAGGTGCAGCGTCTGCCCGGTGCCTGCGGAGCCATAGGTCATCGTCCCGGGCCTGGCTTTGGCCATGGCAATGAACTCCCGCAGGTCTTTGGCTTGCGACCTGCTTCCGACACTGAACACAAGCGGCGACAACGACAGCTGGGCCACCGGCGTGAAACCGGTGATCGGATCGTAACCGGCCTTTGAATTGAGCAGCGGCGCCTGCAGCAGCGCAGTATTGGTGACAAGCAATGTGTGCCCATCGGCGGGAGCCCGGGCTACCTCGGAAATTCCGATGAGACCGCTGGCGCCTGCACGGTTGTCCACAATGACCGGCTGCCCCAGGCTGCGGGTGAGCTTGTCTGCAACAGTCCGGGCAAGGATGTCCGTCGCTCCCCCCGCGCCAAAGGGCACGATGATCTTGACAGGCTTGGTCGGCTGGAATGCCGCAGCGGCCTGGGCGTAAACGCTGCCGGCGCCGAGCGCTGCAGCTGCCGTCAGCAGAAATGGGCCGATGGCCCGAACCATGAAATTCCGCATGTCTTTGTCTCCTGGCTTTGTCAGGCAGTGGCAATCCTGCCTTTGCCCGCGCCGTTTTCCGGCTGGTTGCTTGGAATTGAAAGTGTATATTAATCAGGTCGATTGAATATAGTTCAAATCAGTAAAAACCTGATTCCCGCG
>CAZFKW010000053.1:7495-12421 GCA_964519795.1 uncultured Ramlibacter sp.
AAAGCGGGGCATCCGGGGAATGGCAAAAGCAGCAGGTTCGTCAGCCGGTTCAGCGGAATCGCGGCATATCCAGTCCATACCGCTGGGCTTCCGGCTGGTACAGGCGCTGCAGAAATCCAGCTCGCCGATGACGCTGAAAGAGCTGGCCGCCGCCGTCGGGATGGATACCGGCCATGTACACCTTTACCTCACCAGCTTTCGCATGATTGGCCTGTTGCAGCAGGCTGGTCACGGCGGCGCATGGTCGCTGGGTCCGTACGCGCTTGAACTCGGCCTTGCCGCCCTGCGAAAGCTCGATCTTGCCGAGGCTGCCCAGGGGCCTATGCTGGAACTGCAGCACCAGACAGGCCTGACCGCCTACCTCAGCATCTGGGGCAATGTCGGGCCGACAATCGTGCGCAAGGTTGACGGCAACTTTCCTTTTCCCATGAGCATCAGCATCGGCTACGTCCTGCCCCTGCTCAGCACCGGGACAGGCCGCGTCTTCCTGAGCTACCTGCCCGTGCGCACCACCCTTCCCATCATCGAGCGGGAGGCCAACACCCTGCGCGGGCCGGCCGGAGCCCGGCTTGACGCCTCGCCGGCGGCGCTCAACCGGATCGTCAAGCAGGTGCGTACCCATGGCATCACCCAGGCCGGCAGTGCGACCAACGTCGGTTTCATTGGCATGTCGTCCCCGGTCTTCAACCACGAAGGCCACATCTGCGCGGCAATGTCCATGCTCGGGCCCGTCGATACCTTTGATGTGCGCCTGGGCGGCGAACCTGCCAGGGCATTGAGGGACAAGGCACAGGCGCTGTCGCGTACCCTGGGTTTTGTGGAAGTGACGTCGCCGGTCCCTGTGTTTGGCGCCTGAACAGTCCGGCGGTGCAGTGGCGCGCCAGGCTGACGGGTATGGTGCGTTGGCTGAGGACAGCGCCACGCGGCCTTGTCCCACACGGCGCAACCGCTTCACGTTCAAATAATCAGGGCCAACTATAAGGAGTGGCCCATGCGCACACGATTGATTATCCTCATCCTGCCCATTTTGCTGATTGCCGGCTTCGTGGCGCTGAACTGGTCGGAGTTCCTGCGCACGAGCACGCTGAGCCTGGGGTTCGGGCTGGTCGAGGCACCGCTTGGGCTTGTGATGCTCGCCCTGCTGACCCTGGCCCTGCTGGGCTTCCTGGCCAGCGCCGCCGCGACCGAAACCGAATACCTGCTGGCCACCCGCCAGTACGCCCGCGAACTCAGTACCCAGCGCGAGCTGGCCGACAAGGCTGAGGCCTCCCGCTTTACCGAGCTGCGCGTGTTCCTGGACAACCAGGCCCGCGACGACCTGCAGCGCGAAGATGCCAGGATGCAGGCCTTCATGGCCGGCATCCGCCAGAGCCAGCAGGATCTGCTGGTACGCATTGACGAGCAAGGCAACTCCCTGGCTGCCGCGCTGGGCGAGCTCGAAGACCGGTTGGACGGTCGCGGGCGCAGCCCCATCAACGCCATCGTTTAGGCACTTCAGGCAACTTCAGGCAACAACAGATCCGTACAGACACAGCGTCATAGCCGATGCGACACACGGACGGGCATCTGTAGCCAATCGGGCATGACAGCGCATCCGCTGCCACATGGGCAATTGCAGTGTGGCGCGGGACGATGAGCCTCATCAACAGGAGGTCATCGATGAGGACGCACAATTCCGGCAGACACACAACACATCGTGGCGGAGCCCAGGGTTTTGGCAGTACGCTTGGCTCACTCTGGCAGGCGGCATGCCAGCGCTTTTGCCACGAGCCTGAGGAAGACCCCGAGTACCTGCACGCGGTGAAGGTCTTCATCCTGGCATCCATGGCCGACTGCAAGGGCCTGGAGGCCAGCCGGTTGCGGCTCAAGGTGGACAGCGCCCGTTCAGCCAGGCAGCTGACAGCCCTGCGCGAGGAGATTTTCTCTGGCATTGCTCAGGCGCGGTGGCAGGGTGTGGCCATCGAATTCGTCACCACCTTTGACAAGCTCACGCGCAACGGCAAGGCCTGCGGCTTAGGCCGCTTGAACCGTGCATGAAACATTCGATCCTTTGCGGCATTCGCGGCGCTACACTCGCCCAAACCATACCGGCCGCCGTGCTCCAGAAGCGGCTGACAATGATCTTCAAGGGTGAGATGGCAACCAGTGACATGCGCGAAAGCGTCCTGCTCGAAGCACTCGGCGACGGCGGCTGGCGCTGTGAAGGCACAAGGCAACTGGGCGTCCCGCTGGATGGCGTTGCCGGAGGTGAAGGCACCGGATCGGGCTTGCGGCTCTACTGGACGGAGAGAGCCATGTGCAGCCTGTCATGGGGAAATGGGCACGAGGTGCTGCTGGCACCCGGCTCGCTTGTCGCGTTGCCGCGCGGCCTGCCGCACCGGCTTCGGTCATGTGGCAATGCAGGGCTGGCATGGGCAATGACATCCGTCTGGGCGTCCAGCCCCTGGTGCGCCAGCCTGCTGCTGAGCGACCAGGCCGTGCTGAATGATGCCAACCCCTGGCCTTGCGCTCCCGAATCCATTTGCTCGATGCGTGCCCGCATTGCCGGGTCCGGCGCTGCGCCCGGCCCCGCAGAGTCAGCCATGCTGGAGCGCTGTGCGCGCGATGTCGCGAGGTTGGCCCTGTGCCTTGCCGAGCGCAGCCCCGCGCAGTCTCCACTGGGCGCCGCCCTGTCGCACGCAAGGCTGGGGCCGTGGCTACGTGAAATGCTCCTGGCGACCGGGTCCCTGCCCGACATTGACACCTGCGCGGCGCGCTGCAACCTGTCACGTGCCGCCTTCACGCGGCGCATTGCAGACCTCACGGGAGCCTCCTATGTTGACTTTGCGACGCGCTGGCGCATGAACCTGGCCCTCCACCGGCTGGTCCTGGCCGGCGAATCGGTGGCAGATCTTTGTGCACGCAGCGGCTACGAGTCTGAAGCATCCTTTCGAAAAGCTTTCCGCCGTGCCACAGGCGTCACACCCGGGGCAGCCCGCGTCGCGTCATCCATTGATGCGGCATTGGGCGTCACGCCGGCATGTCCTCCGGCAATGCCGCACACCCAGCGGCCATCACCGGCGAAGGTGGCCGTGTCGACCCACGCCGCACCACCGGATCTTGCGTCGTTGCTTACCGGCATCATCAGCCGGCTCTGACGGCCTGGTGCTATTGGAGAGCCGGCTGCGACAAGCCCGCTTGGGCCTGAACCTGCTCCTGCGACCGCGTGATCGCCAGAAACACGTTGTGCCCATTGATGCACTGGCACGACAACGTGATCTCCACCGCCACCGTGTCCCCGCTCTTGCAGACAAGCTCTGCCGAATAGACCACCGAGTCCCCAGCCTTCATGGCCGACGTCAGGCTGCGCCAGGCAGACTCGTCCGGAATGGCGCGGTTGACATCCACGACGCCGATCCGGCGCACCTCGTCCAGGTCAAAACCGAGCTGGGTCACTGCATCGCCGTTGGCATCCAGAAACCGCGAGGTGGCCGGGTCAATGACCCATGCCGGTTCGCGCAAGTCCCGGTACAGCATCGAAAAATCAGGAATGACGGATGCCTCGCCACGAAGCGCCGTACCGGTTCTGTCCTCAGCCATTTGAATCGCCTTCCATGTTGATGATCGTGGGGCGATTATTGGTCCCAACTCGCAGAAGGGATCGGCCAACAGGCCCGGGCCAGGAGACCGGTTTTGATATTCAAATGCGCACGACGTAGTTCCTGGCAGGCGACCTGTTTTTCCAGAACCCCTCGAAGAGGTGCTTGACCTTGATGGCCTCCGCATTGGATGCCACCCGCTGCTCATGCGGCAACGAGCCCCAGGTCAGGCGCGGCAATATGGTCACCGCGCCCTGGCGCGTGCCGGCCAGGAATTCGTTGAGAATGTACGTCCACATCGCCGGCCCGGTCAGCTCCAGCGTGAAGCGGTCGGCCTTGCTCCACTCAACCAGCTGCTCCACCGACATCTGGTTGACGTAGTACTCGATGCGCTGCATGCACAGCGCCAGCGCCAGGTGGCCCTTGGGCGCAGCAAAGGTCCAGTTGCACACCTGGTAAGGCGTGGCGTAGTTCTCCATGTAAGTGGCTGTACCGTGCCGGTAATGGTGCAGCGTCATCTCCATGCCCCCGACCAGGTGGTCCCGCTCCATGTCTACATACGAGTCAAGGGGTGCGCAGCAGATGGTGTCCACATCGGCATACAGGCCGCCAATCTCGTGGACGACCAGGTAGCGGAACAAGTCCACCTTCTGCACGATGCCGGGCAGCTTGTCGTAGATGGGCAGCAGCCCCGGCCGGTGCTGCGCCACAAAGTCCCGCGCCTGGTCATTGGTGAAGAACAGGTATTCGTAGCCGGGGTTCTGGGCGATCCAGGTTTCGCGGAGCTCGCGCTGGATGTCGGGACTGCGATGGACCTGGATGATGCGGCGTGGGATGCTCATGGGGCAAGAGCTTAAAGCTATTTACGGTGCCACTTGTGAACGCCCTTCATGAAGATGAAGACCAGCACCAGAAACGCCACAATGACCAGCGTGGACAGCCAGATGGGCAGGGCCTCCAGCCCCATGAATATCCCCACAAAAACCAGCACCCCCACCACGGCCAGCAGCAGCCTGGCCACACCGCGCACCAGCTTGCGCAGCAGCCGCGCCACCTGCTGGCCGGTCGTGCGCGGCGGGTTGTCGTCCAGCCATTCGTCGTCGTCATCGCCCAGAATCTTCATGGCCGCGTCTCCCCCGGCTGGACCTTGTCTGCCTCAGACATCAGCCATGCCACAAAGTCCTGTGCGTCCGCATTGCCCGCCGAGCGCGGCGCCACCGTGACGAAGTAGCCCATGTGCGAAGCCGCGCCGGTAAACGGCGCCACCAGCCGCCCGTCTTTCAGCAGTTCTGCCAGAAGCGGCAGGAGGCCAATGGCCACACCCTGCCCTGCCACCGCAGCGGCAACC
>CAZFKW010000053.1:12431-13892 GCA_964519795.1 uncultured Ramlibacter sp.
GCGTCGGAGTATTGCGAGAAGCGCAGCGTGTTCTTCATGCGCACCTCGGGCAGTCCGCCGGCCTTGAGCCAGGGCTTCCAGTCCACCGTCAGCGGCATCTCCGGCGTGTTGGCCGGGTAGTCCACCGCCAGCAGCGTGTGGTGGGCCAGGTCCGCAGGCTTGCGCAGCGGCAGCGCCTTGTTCTTCAGCAACTGCGGCGCACACACGGGCAGCACCGTCTCTTCAAACAACGACACCCCCTGCGCGCCCTCGATGGCCCGCAGCCGCACCGACACGTCAATGCCGCTGCGCGCCATGTCCAGCACGTCCAGCGTGGCAGAGATGCGCACGTCCACGCCCGGGTGGCTCTCGGTAAAGCGGGTGAGGCGGGGAATGAGCCAGAGCGAGGCAAAGCCCGGCGTGGTGGTAATGGCCACCTGCCGCATCGGCCGCGTCGCGCGCAGGCTGGCCGTGGCGTCACGCAGGCGCTCCAGGCAGTCGCTGATGGTGCGGTGCATGGTGCGGCCGGCGTCCGTCAGCGCCAGCGCGCGGTGCCGCCGCTCGAACAGCGGCGCGCCGAGGTCCGACTCCAGCTGCTGGATCTGCCGGCTGACCGCCGACTGGGTGAGAAAAAGCTCGGCAGCCGCCCGAGTGAAGCTCAGCGTGCGTGCCGCCGCCTCAAAGGTATAGAGCAGCTCCAGCCGGGGCAGCTCGCCGCGGCGGATGCCCTGCACAAGCGGTGCGGGCGTGGGTGCAGGTGCGGGCGCAGGCGTTGCCAAAGCCGTGCCGGAGGCAGTGGAGGCAGGCCCTTTGACATTCCGTGGATGCATGCAATGGATTCCAAATCACCGTTTGAAGCGCCTGGCGCGGCTCAGTATATTCATTTCCATACCGAATGTGAAAGGCCTGCCATGAACACCACTCCCAGCCCCTTCGACCTGACTCTGGCCCACAAGGCCATGTTCAGCGTCTCCGACGCCTCCGGCGTACAAATCGCCTGCCGCACCGGCAGCCTCTGGATCACCCTGGACGACGACCCGCGTGATGTCGTGCTGGATGCGGGGGACAGTTTCCTGACCACCGAGCACCGGCGTTGATTTATGCGATGGAGGAGTCTTCGTTGTCGTTGGCGATGACGCCGGCCGTTGCGCCGAAGGGTTCGGCTCGGCGTGGATGGGTGGCTACGGAAGGCGGGCCAGGCGCCATGCCAGTGGCTCTCCGCTCGAGCGAAGGGTTAGGCCTCACTGTGCAGCCTGGCGCTTGAAAACGATTGCCAGCATGACAGCAGCGATGGGGAAGAGCACGACATACCCAATGATTCCAATGTTCCGGATGTTCATGTTGCCTGTCGGGATGCCGACGAGGCCGACAAAGGCAAGTGCCGCGCTGCCGAAGAGAAGATTGCGCGCGTGACCCGCGAGACCGACTCCGTGAACTGCGCCTGCCGCGCACAGCGCTGCCAGTGGAAAGAAGATGTCCCAC
>CAZFKW010000054.1:0-3915 GCA_964519795.1 uncultured Ramlibacter sp.
CCACGGGCGTGAAGATCTTCAACTGGATCGCGACCATGTGGCAGGGCTCGATGACGTTTGAAACCCCCATGCTGTTCGCGGTGGGCTTCATCTTCGTGTTCACGATGGGTGGCTTCACCGGCCTGATCCTGGCCATGGCGCCCATCGATACGCAACTGCAGGACACCTACTATGTGGTTGCCCACTTCCACTATGTGCTGGTGGCAGGGTCGCTCTATGCCATGTTTGCCGGGTACTACTACTGGGCACCCAAATGGACGGGCGTGATGTACAGCGAGACGCGGGGCAAGATCCACTTCTGGGTATCGCTCATCACGTTCAACATCACCTTCTTCCCGATGCACTTCCTGGGTCTGGCCGGCATGCCGCGTCGCTATGCCGACTACCCGATGCAGTTTGCTGACTTCAACGCCATTGCGTCCGTCGGAGCGCTCGGCTTCGGTCTGGCGCAGGTTTACTTCTTTGTCGCCATCGTTTTGCCTGGCATGATGGGCAAGGGCGAGAAGGCGCCGCAGAAGCCCTGGGAAGCGGCTGAAGGGCTGGAGTGGGAAGTGCCGTCGCCGGCGCCCTTCCACACCTTCGAGACCCCTCCCAGGCTGGATGCAACTGCCACCAAGGTGATCGGTTGAACGCCATGGCCATGACGCCTGAGCAGAAAAAGAGCAACCTGCGCACGGGGCTGATCCTGGCTTCCATCGCGGCCGTGTTCTTCATCGGTTTCATGGTCAAGATGGTCGTGCTCGGCAGCCGCTGAGCAGCCTCGAACGCAGCCAATGAGCATCAGAAGCGCAAACCTCAGGATGGTGGGCAAGCTGGCCGTGATCACGGTCGGCATGTTCGCCTTTGGCTATGCGCTCATTCCGATCTACAAGCACATCTGCGAGATGACGGGTATCAACATCCTGTCGCTGAGCGAGCGCCAGGTGCCAGGCAATGGCGCCGCCGGCCAGGCAGCGAGGCCGCTGGCCAATTCGCAGGTGGACAAGAGTCGTACCATTACCGTCGAGTTTGATGCAAACTCCCGCGGTCCGTGGGACTTCAAGCCTGCCCAGCGTTCGATCCAGGTCCACCCGGGCGAGCTCGCCACGGTGATGTATGAGTTCCAGAACATCCAGAACCGCACAATGGCTGCGCAGGCGATCCCCAGCTATGCGCCTGCCCAGGCCGCGCCGCACTTCAACAAGCTGGAGTGCTTCTGCTTCAACCAGTACGTGCTGGAGCCTGGAGAGAAGAAATCGTGGCCCGTGGCTTTCGTGATCGACCCCAAGCTGTCCAAAGACGTCACGACGATCACGCTGTCCTATACCTTTTTTGAGGTGGGCGGCAAGACGCCTCCCGCGCCTGTGGCCACGGTAGCGCCCCATATTCCGCCTGCGGGAGCAGGATCATGAGCGACCGGGTCGACACGCCGGCTGTGGACCGCAAGGGATCGCTGCTTCACACGGTGCGAGCCATAGCCTGGGCCTTTCTGGGTATCCGAAAGAACAGCGGCTACCAGGAAGACCTTGCCAGGCTGAACCCGCTGCACGTAGTGGCTGTGGCCATCATCGGTGTCGTCCTGTTCATTGTGTGCCTGATGATTTTGGTCAACTGGGTGGTGGCGAAGTAGCCGGCCCGACATTTGAATTAACTGATAGAAGATCTGAGAGAGCCAGGAGCTGAAATGAGTGCAACATCACACGGCGCAACGCCTTACTACTTCGTGCCACAGCCATCGCGCCATCCGTTCATGGCTGCCGTTGGCCTGCTGCTGGTGATTTTTGGCGCCGGCCAGTGGATCAACGGTGTTGACTGGGGCAAATGGTGCCTGGCCGCCGGCATGGTGTGGTGGCTGGTCGTGCTGTACCAGTGGTTCAGCGAAGCCGTGCGGGAAAGCGAAGGCGGCATGTACGGCCGCAAGATCGACTTGTCCTTCCGCTGGAGCATGAGCTGGTTCATCTTCTCCGAAGTCATGTTCTTCGGTGCTTTTTTCACCGCACTGTGGTGGGCGCGTTCGCATTCGGTACCCTCCCTCGGTGGCCTTGAGAACGCGCTGCTCTGGCCCGACTTCAAGGCTGCCTGGCCCACCGTCGTGGCCGGTGCCACCACGTCGCCTGCCGGCATCGTCGAACCCTTCACCGCCATGAAGCCGCTGATGGCAGGCGATGGCATCTGGGCCACGATCATGGGCTCGCTGCCCACGGTCAATACCGCGCTGCTGCTGACCTCTGGCGTCACCATCACCATAGCCCACCATGCCTTGATTGCGGGCAACCGGTCACGTACCATTGCCTTCATGTGGATGACGGTGGCGCTCGGCCTTGTCTTCCTTTATGTGCAGGGTTATGAGTACTACCATGCCTATGCCGAGATGAACCTCAAGCTGACTTCGGGCATGTATGGTTCTACCTTCTTCCTGCTCACGGGCTTCCACGGCTTCCACGTGTTTGTCGGCATGCTGATGCTGCTGTTCATTACGTTGCGGCTGCAAAAGGGACACTTCACACCCGAGCGCCACTTTGGCTTTGAGGGAGCAGCCTGGTACTGGCACTTTGTGGACGTGGTGTGGCTTGGCCTGTACATCCTGGTGTACTGGCTTTGACGCTAGCGTGCACCCCAACGCAAAAAAAGCGCCGCGAGGCGCTTTTTTTGTCAGGCGTGCAAAGCAGGCGGGTGTTACCGGCCCTGCTGGATGCCGGTAGGCTGGATGTAGCCCAGTTTCCAGGCCAGCAGGATGCAGATGAACACCAGGACAGAGAACCCGACGCGGAACGCCAGTGCCCGCGCCATGCGGCTTCTGCGGGCCTGTCCGTCCTGGTCTTGCCCGCCGCCCTTGAGCATGAAGAACAATGCAGAGCCCAGACTCACAAGAATGGCCGCAAAGGCGAGAATCACGACGTATTTCATGAAGGCATTATCCAGTGACTGAGCACGCGACGCCACGGCACCTCGGCCTGCGCTTCTGGCTGGTCAGCCTTGCCACATTGGCTGGCTTTGCGCTGACGCTGTCCCTGGGCTTCTGGCAGTTGTCCCGCGCAGCCCAGAAGGAGGCGGTACAGGCGGCCATCACGACGCAGAACAGCCTGCCAGTGCTGGACATGGCTGCGCTGGCCCCTGGCATGGACCTGGCGCCGCTGATCCATCGCAGGGTTGTCCTGCGCGGTTCCTGGCAGGTGGCCCACACGGTGTTTCTTGACAACCGCCAGATGAACGGCAAGCCGGGATTTTTTGTTGTCACGCCGCTGAGGCTTGAGTCCGGGGGCGCAAGCATTCTGGTGCAGCGCGGCTGGGTCCAGCGCAATTTCATCGACCGCACACAACTGCCGCAGGTGCCGACGCCCGGCGGCACCGTGGAAGTCCCGGGCCGCATTGCCCCCCCGCCTTCCAAGCTTTACGAGTTCGCCGGGGCCGATGGTGGCGCCATCCGGCAAAATCTCGACCTGGCCGTCTACAGGGCCGAGACCGGTTTGCCGCTGCTGGACGTTTCGCTGCTCCAGACCGGTACGGCAGGCACAGGGGCCGACGGGATGTTGCGCGACTGGCCCGAGGCCAACCTCGGCGTTGCCAAACACTACGGCTATGCATTTCAATGGTGGGGCCTCGCAGCCCTGATCGCAACTCTTTATGTCTGGTTCCAAATTGTCCGACGCATCCGCCACCCGCGCCGCGCCTGATTCGTCCGGTGCGAACGATGAGCCGCTGGGCTTGACCGTGCACTCCATGCCGACACCTGAAGAAGCGGCAGGTGGAGCGGCGCAGCGGACGGTGCGCGGCCGCTGGAAGATGATCGCCGTCATGCTGGTCTGCGCGGCGCCAGTCATTGCCTCCTACTTCACCTACTATGTGGTGCGACCGGAAGGCCGCCGGAACTTTGGCGAACTGATCGATCCGCAGCGCACCACGCCTGATCTGCGCGCCGTTGCGCTGGACGGAACA
>CAZFKW010000054.1:3956-13853 GCA_964519795.1 uncultured Ramlibacter sp.
TGGCTGCTTGTCAATGTGGCTGGCGGTGACTGTGACACCGTTTGCCGGAATCACCTCTACCTCCAGCGCCAGGTACGCGAGAGCCTTGGCCGGGAAAAAGACCGGCTTGACAGGGTATGGCTTGTCTCCGACGATGCGCCAGTCGCCCAGACCCTGCTGCCCGCGCTCAAAGGCGCGACGGTGCTGCGCGTGCCAGAGGCGCAACTTGCGCAGTGGCTTGCGCCTGCAGCCGGCGAGACCTTGCCGGCGCACCTCTATGTGGTCGACCCGATGGGCAACTGGATGATGCGCTTTCCTGCCGGCCTCGACCAGGGGGGCGCGGCAAAGGCCAAGCGCGACCTGGACCGCCTGCTGCGCGCATCCTCCTCCTGGGACCAGGCAGGCCGCTGAACCGGACATCATGGAAACGCAAGCGCTCTACGACCTGACACCTGCCGCCCGGATGATGCTGATGGGCGTCGTGATCGCCATTGGCCCGCTGGCCTGGGTCTGGCTGCGCAACAAGGACGCGTCGCCGGCGCGGCGCCTGCATGCGCTGACGGTGCTTACCTTGTTCCTGACCTTCGACCTCGTACTGTTCGGCGCGTTCACCCGCCTGTCTGACTCCGGACTTGGCTGCCCCGACTGGCCGGGCTGCTACGGCAACGCCAGCCCGCTGGGCGCTGTCAAGGAGATCTCCGAGGCGCAGGCAGCCATGCCGAGCGGGCCGGTGACACACTCCAAGGCCTGGGTCGAGATGATCCACCGCTACCTCGCAACAGGCGTCGGCGTGCTGATCCTCACGCTGGCCGCCACAAGCTGGCTGCAGCGCGGGCGCAACCAGGGGGGGGTGCCGGTCAGCCCCTGGTGGCCGACGGTCACGCTGGTCTGGGTGTGCATTCAGGGTGCATTCGGTGCACTGACCGTCACCATGAAGCTTTTCCCCGCCATCGTGACCCTGCATCTGCTGGGCGGGCTGGCATTGCTCGCGCTGCTGTGCGCCCAGGCCGTTCGTCACGCGCAGTCCTGGCGCGAGCGCATGCCGGTTCCACTAGCTGGGGTGACGCGCTGGCTCTTGCTCATTGTGTTTACTGTGGTGGTGATCCAGGTTGCGCTGGGCGGCTGGGTCAGCACCAACTACGCGGTGCTCGCCTGCAGCGAATTCCCGAAGTGCCAGGGCAGCTGGTGGCCTTACATGGACTTCCGCCAGGGGTTCCAGATCTGGCGCGAACTGGGCATGACGCCCGACGGCGAGCACATCGGCTTTGCCGCACTCACAGCCATCCACTATGCACACAGGCTGTTCGCTTACCTGGTTCTTGTGCTGTTGGGGCTGCTGGCGTGGCGCCTGTACCGCGTCCAGGACCTGCGCAGCCAGGCGCGCTGGATCGCGGGCCTGGCGCTCTGGCAGTTTGCAACGGGCTTGAGCAATGTCGTGCTGGACTGGCCTATCGTCGCCGCAGTGTCGCACACAGGAGGTGCCGCAGCGCTGGTCGTCGTGCTGACCTGGGCGCTCATGTCAAGCCGCAGCGCCGTGGATACCGTGAGTGCCTCCCGCATGAGTGCATCGAGACTGTCCGCATGACCCTGGCCACCTCCGCCCCAGCCCTGTCGGTGTTCCGGCAGTACCATGCGCTGACCAAGCCGCGCGTTATCCAGCTCATCGTGTTCTGCGCGCTGATTGGCATGGTGCTGGCGGTGCCAGGCGTGCCAAGGCTATCCGACATCAGGCAGGCTGCCATCGCCTGCCTGGGCATCTGGCTGGTGGCCGGCGCTGCGGCGGCCTTCAATTGCATCGTGGAGCAGGGCATTGACGCCAGGATGAAGCGCACGGCGTGGCGGCCCACCGCCAAGGGCGAGCTGGGCAATGCGCAGACGCTGCTCTTCTCGGCCATTCTGTGTGGCGCCGGCTCATGGCTGCTGTATGTGTGGGTCAACCCGCTGACCATGTGGCTGACCTTTGCCACCTTCGTCGGCTATGCGGTCGTCTACACCGTCATCCTCAAGCCACTGACGCCGCAGAACATCGTCATTGGCGGGGCTTCCGGCGCGATGCCGCCGGTCCTGGGCTGGTCCTCGATGACGGGGGATGTCGGACCGGAGGCCTTGATCCTCTTTCTCATCATCTTCCTGTGGACCCCGCCGCATTTCTGGGCGCTGGCGCTGTACCGCGTCGAAGACTACCGCAAGTCGGGCCTGCCCATGCTGCCCGTGACCCACGGCAACGAGTTCACCCGCCTGCAGGTGCTGCTGTACACGCTCATCCTGTTTGCGGCATGCCTGATGCCGTTCATCTACGGCATGAGTTCGTGGATTTACCTGGTTGCAGCCGTTGCGCTGTCGATCGGCTTCACCGGCTATGCCTTCAAGCTCTGGCGCCACTACTCCGACGATCTGGCCCGCCGGACCTTCCGTTTTTCGCTGGTCCACCTGAGCCTGCTGTTTGCGGCTTTGCTGCTTGACCACTACATCCTGTGAGACCTCATGAACAAGCGTAATGCCCTCAAGATTGCCGGCGCCGCATCCTTTTCCATTCTGCTTGCCGCGTGCATTGGCGAGAAGCCGCAATTCAAGGCCATTGACATCACCGGCGCCGACTATGCACGTGACTTTCAGCTGACAGACCACAACGGCCAGGCGCGCAGCATCAAGGACTTCAAGGGCAAGGTTGTCGTGGTGTTCTTCGGCTTCACCCAGTGCCCCGACGTGTGCCCGACATCCATGGCCGAACTCGCAGAAGTGAAGAAGATGCTTGGCAAGGACGGCGACCGCCTGCAGGGCCTGTTTGTCTCGGTGGACCCTGAGCGCGACACCCCGCAGGTGCTCAAGGCCTACATGGCCAACTTTGACCCGACCTTTCTTGCACTGAGTGCACCGCCTGACAAGCTGGCTGAAATGGCGAAAGACTTCAAGGTCTACTACAAGAAAGTCGAAGGCAAGACACCTGGCAGCTACACCATGGATCACTCGGCAGGCAGCTATGTGTACGACACGCAGGGCAACGTGCGCCTGTACACCCGCTATGGCTCCGGCGCCCCGGCGCTGGCGTCAGACGTGCAGCAGCTGCTCAAACAGGCTTCCTGAGCCATTGCGCCGGCGCCTGCCCTTCGGGGCCGGCCCGCGCGTCAGTACATTCTGGATTCGACGGGGGCTGATTCAGGCGTGTTCTTGAGCAGGGCCCGCCAGCCCAGCTTGTCGGAAGCAGCGATTGCCTCGGCGCGGGTGTTGACACCCAATGCATGGAGGATGGCAGCAACGTGGCCCTTGACCGTACCCATGGCCAGGTTCATGTCGCGGCAGATGAGTTTGTTGGACTTGCCTTCGAGCAGCTGGCGCAGGACATCCACCTGGCGTGTTGTCAGCCCCGCCGACTGGGGCGTGCGCGCGGTGTCTGCGGCCGCCTCGCCTTCTGGTGACGCAGGCATGGTATCGCCCATGAACATTTCCGGAGGTACATAGACACCGCCAGCCAGGACGAAGCGCAGGGCGCTGAGCAAAGTGCCCTTGCCGGAGAGCTTGGGGATGAAGCCCAGCGCGCCGCGACGAACCGCAGTCTGCACGGTATTCATGTCGTACGAGGCAGAGACCACCACAACGCGTGCGTCCGGGCAGCTCTGCTCGAAACCGTCGAGTGCCATCAGGCCGGTGCTGCCCGGCATGTTCAGGTCGAGCAGGACCAGATCAAAGCCGGGCGCGGCCCTGTATGCGGCAATGGCTTTTGCGAGGGTATCTGCCTCGACAACCTCGACGCTGTCCTCGAGTTGCTGCACGGCCAGCTTGAGGCCTTCACGCACAAGATGGTGATCGTCGGCAATGAGGATTCTGAGACCCTGGCCGTCAAAAGCGCCGGCGGACGTAGTGGCCGGCATCGTTTCGAATTCCCCATTCATGATCAAGCACCTCACAGTGGTGGGTCGGTAATCCAGAAGCATAGGTACGGGTGGGTACTACATTGCTTCATGACTTGTAACTAAATATTATTTTACAGAGACCTCCTGCTTGCATGTAACAACTTATTGCTGTTGGCAATTTTTTTTCGCGGGCAAGCGTGAATCCTCCAATGAAGTGCGCATATTTCGAAGGAAATAGCCAAGAGGACTAGGCCAAATGGATGGCTGTTTTTACGGGGGACGGCCATCCGCCTGTGCCGGTTCTGGCTGCATGGCCGATTGAAGGGCGGCCCAACGCCATCCAGACTCCAGGCAGTTTCAACTCCGCGCTGTACTGCCATGTCTTCCTGTTACAAAACTCTCTCATTGCGAGCCCGGCGCCTGTTCCGACATATGCGCACCGCACAACGTGGCGTGACATTGCTGGAGTTGCTGGTCACCCTTTGCATCGTTGGCATTCTGGCGTCCATCGCCATCCCCTCGTTTGCCAGGCTGCGTGCCGGATCGGCGGTGTCGGGGCACGTCAATACCTTCCTGGCAGACAGCCGGTTTGCCAGCGTGGAGGCACTCCGGCGAGGGGTCAGCGTCACGATGTGCCGGTCGCAGGACCCGGAAGCCGCATTTCCCGTATGTGCGGGTGCCAAAAATCCCGGGGGTTGGGAGGGCGGCTGGATCATCTTTGCAGATGCCGATGCGGACAATCAGCGCAGCGAGGGCGAGGACTTGCTGCGCATCCAGCCTGCCATGCCTGACAGCGGCGGCATTCACCGCAGCGCCGAAACGGCCTACAACCAGATCAGGTACCGCCCCAATGGGTGGGCCTCCGGCGCGACGGCCACCTTGAGGTTCCTGCCGAAGTATGCAATGGCGGAACCGGACCCGGCGCTGGGCCGCACCATCTGCGTGAGCATCGTCGGGCGTACCAGGGCGCTTGCCCGTTCAGATGCGGCATGTTCCTGAGATGAATGAAAATGGCGTGATAGCCTTTGTGGCCATGACACCATGAGCAAAGCCTTCACCAAAGAAACCGGTTCCGAAGACGGCGACGACCTTTCGTTGCCGCCGCTGCCGTCCGGCGGCAAGAACTACATCACGCCCCAGGGTTATGCCCGCCTGCGCGCAGAGCTGATGGAGTTGATCGACAACGAGCGGCCCAAGGTTGTCGAGGCGGTTCATTGGGCCGCCCGTAACGGGGACCGCTCTGAAAATGGTGATTACATTTACGGCAAGAAGCGCCTGCGCGAAATCGACCGGCGCATCCGCTTCCTGACAAAGCGCCTTGAGATCGCCGAGGTGACAGATCCGAGTGCCCACCATGGCAGTGACCACGTGTTCTTCGGCGCGACGGTCACCTGGGCTGATGAATCAGGCAAGGAGCAGACCGTCACGATCCTTGGCATTGACGAGGCTGACAGCTCGCAGAACCAGGTGAGCTGGATTTCACCCATTGCGCGGGCGATCCTCAAGGCGCGGGAGGGCGATACGGTGAAGCTCGTGACGCCCGCAGGCGTGCAGGAGATCGAGATCGTGGAGGTCCGCTACCCCGCGCCGGCCTGACTCCGGGCCGGTTCAATGATCACCGGGCGAAACCGGCATGGCGCGTTTGGCACGAAGCACCGATGGTGTGCGCTTGAGGTTGCGCAGCACGTTGTCCAGGTGCAGGCGGTCGCGCACCGCAATCACGAAACGCATGTCCATCGTGTCCTGGGCGGCTTCCTGACCCATGTCCACATGTGTGATGTCGGCCTCGGCGCTGGCGAGCGCCGCGGCCACGCGGGCCAGCACGCCCTTGCCGTTGTTGACGGTGACGACAACGTTCGTCTCGAACGCGCGGACCGGCTCATCGCTCCATTCCACGCCGATGAAGCGCTCGCTGTCCTTGTGAAGGAGACGCCTGGCCGTGGCGCACTCCTGAACATGCACAACCAGTCCCTCGCCGCGACCGAGGTAGCCCACGATGGAGTCGCCCGGTATGGGGCGGCAACACATCGCAAACTGCACCGACGCGTTCTCACTGCCGTCCAGCGTGACCAGCCCTTGGGATACTGACTCATGTGCCGTGAAGCGCTCGCGCGAGAGCAGCAGGGCATCAGGCTTTTCGCCGCTTTCCGCCATCAGCGTCATCAGCCGCTTGGCCACAATGCTGGCGATGCGCTTGCCCAGACCAATGTCGGTGAGCAGCTCGCCGCGTGTACGGCTGCCGGTAAAGCGCAGCAGCTTGTCCCAGATGACCTGGTAGGCGCCGCCTTCTTCCGGCAGTCGCTCCATGCCTTCGGCGCGCAGCGCCTGGGTGAGCATCTTCTCGCCAAGCCCTTGCGACTCGGACTGCGCCAGTGTCTTCAGGTGATGCCGTATCTTCGAGCGTGCGCGGCCTGTGCGCACAAAGCCCAGCCAGGCCGGGTTGGGTGTGGACACCGGCGCGGTGATGACTTCCACCACGTCGCCGTTTTTCAACTCGGTGCGCAGCGGCACTTGCTCACCATTGATCTTTGCAGCTGCGGTATGGTCGCCAACATTGCTGTGGATGGCGTAGGCAAAGTCCACCACGGTGGCACCGCGTGGCATCGCCATGATCTGGCTCTTGGGTGTGAACACATAGACCGCATCGGGAAACAGGTCCACCTTGACGTGGTCCCAGAACTCGGCCGCGTCGCGCGTCTCATGCTGGATGTCCAGCAGCGACTGAAGCCACTGGGTGCCGAGCCTGTCAGCCATGGAACTGTCGGGGTCATTGGCCTTGTACAGCCAGTGGGCTGCCACGCCCGATTCGGCCACCACATGCATGGCCTCGGTGCGCATCTGGAACTCGACGTTCACACCTGAAGGGCCTACCAGGGTGGTGTGCAGTGACTGATAGCCATTGAGCTTGGGAATGGCGATATGATCCTTGAACTTGCCGGGCACCGGCTTGTACATCTGGTGAAGCAGGCCGAGTGCCGTATAGCAGTCGGTGACCGTCGGCACGATGATGCGGAAGCCGTAAATATCGGTGACCTGCGCGAAGCTCAGGTGCTTCTCGTCCATCTTGCGGTACACCGAGTACAGCGTCTTCTCGCGGCCCGCAATGCGTATCTTCATGCCGACTTCGGCAAACACTTCCTCGACTTCACGTTGCACCTTCTGGATCAGGTCGCGGCGGCGGTTGCGTGCCTTGGTCACCGCCTTGGACAGGATCTCGTATCGCCAGGGCCTCAGGTGGCGGAATGACAGGTCCTGCAGTTCGCGGTATGTCTGGTTCAGGCCCAGGCGGTGCGCAATGGGGGCGTAGATCTCGAGCGTCTCGGAGGAAATCCGGGCCCACTTCTCGCGCGGGACATCGTCCAGCGTCCGCATGTTGTGGGTGCGGTCCGCCAGCTTGACGAGAATGACGCGGACATCGCGTGCCATCGCCAGCAGCATCTTGCGGAAGCTCTCCGCGTTCGCTTCCTGGCGATCGGCGAATTGCAGCTTGTCCAGCTTGGTGACGCCATCCACCAGTTCGGCCACGGTCTCGCCGAACTGCTGGGCGATGTCGCCACGCGACAGCGGGGTGTCCTCGATGGTGTCGTGCAGGATCGCCGCGACCAGGGTCTCGACATCCAGCCCCTGCTCGGCCAGCACCTGCGCCACCGCCACCGGATGGGTGATGTAGGGCTCGCCGGACTTGCGCGTCTGCCCGGCATGCGCGGCAGCGCCCACCGCCCACGCCCGCCGCAGCAATGCGCGCTGCACCTCCGGCAGATAGTCCGCGGCCAGCTCCAGTGCCTGCACGTAATCGGGGACCGCGTCCTCGGCGGGCGCGGGCAACGACAGGGCAAGGGCGGGATCGCCGGGACTCATGGCCCGAGCCTAACCCCGCGCCGGCAAGCTCGCAAACGAAATTCAGGCGATCGAACCACGAAAACGAAAACGGCCCCGCAGGGCCGTTTCACGCATCCGATGGCAACCATCGCCAGGCGATCAGTCGTCGCCCTTCATGTCGTCATCGCCGGCCACCACCTCGGCCGCGGCCCATTCCAGCGCCTCGCGCTCCTTGCGCTCGCGCTCGGCCTTCTCGACGGCATCGATGTAGGTGGTATCGATTTCGCGCGCGGCGATCTCGCGCAGGGCCAGCACGGTGGGCTTGTCGTTGGCTTCGCTGTTGTCCAGTTTCGGCTCCACGCCGCCAGCCAGCTGGCGGGCGCGCTTGGCAGCCATCATCACGAGCTCGAAGCGGTTGTCGACCACTTCCAGGCAATCTTCGACGGTAATACGGGCCATATCTGTCCTGCGACCGCGGGGCCGCTGAAGTGATCCAAGGGGGCCGCAAGTCTAGCCACAAACGCCCCCGACCGCAAGCAGCGGCCTTGAAAATCAAAAACTTAGCACACTCATTCCGGTTGGTCGGAATCGTCGGTCAGCAGCGACATCAGCAGCGAGGCATGCCGCGCCACCTGAGCGTCCTTGCGTAAACGGCTGGCGGTGAAGATGCTGCACATTTCGTCCACCGCGGTCTCGAACACCTCGTTGACGATCACGTAGTCGAACTCGCCGTAATGACTCATCTCCTCGCGCGCGGCAGCCAGGCGCCGGGCGATCACCGCCTCCGAATCCTGCCCGCGCTTGCGCATGCGCTCTTCCAGCGCGGCACGCGAGGGCGGCAGGATGAACACGCTGACCGCATCGGGGATCAACGTCCGCACCTGGCGCGCGCCTTGCCAGTCGATTTCCAGCAGCACGTCGCGCCCCTGCGCCAGATGCGGCTCCACCGACTGCCGCGCCGTGCCCTTCCAGTCGCCATGCACGCGGGCATGTTCGAAGAAGTCGCCGGCGGCAACCATCGCCTCGAACTCGTCGGCACGGACGAAGTTGTAGTGCTCGGCATGGCGCTCGCCCGGACGCGGTGCGCGCGAGGTGAATGAGATCGACAACCGGATATTGGGGTCGCGCGCCAGCACTGCGTTGACGATGCTGGATTTTCCCGCGCCGGACGGTGCCGCGACGATGTAGAGGGTTCCGCGCATGGGCGGGCTCGCAAGCGATAGGCCGGGCATTGTAGGGCTATCGAACCACAACAGTCAGACCACGCCCGCCCAGACCGCGTCGGATTCGATTACCTCGATGAACCCCTGCGCCGTGAACCCTTGCGGATACAGCGTCTCCGGCGGCGGGTGTTCGCCATCGAGGAAGTGCGACAAGCCACGCAGCAGATGGCGCTCGTCACGCAGGGCCACCAGCAATTCCTCCAGCGACAGTTTCAGGAATCCATCGAAGCTCTCGCGGTCGCATTCGATGGTGGTATCGACGATCCATGCAGTGATGCGCGGCATGCCCCAGAGCTGCAACCCGAGTGTCGCGGTCCATCCCGGATCGGACCCAAGCCGCTGGCGAACCGCCGCCACTTTCCGCTTCAATTGCCTCCCCGCCTTGCGCAGGGTGGTGGCGCGGTGCGCGGTCGCTTCTGCCTGCGAGCGACGCACGTAGCTGGACTTCACTTCCAGCACCAGCAGGCAACCATCACGCGCGCATAGCAGGTCGATTTCCTCGCCCTGCGCATCCGTATCCGACGACGCCGGCAATTCGCACCCGGTCAGCACCGTGAAGCCGCAGCTGGCGAACACCTCACCCAGCCGCTGCTCGATGCGCCTAGTTTCCTGCCGCGCTTCTGCCCGGTTTGCACCGAGACGCCGCAGATTGTTGATAGCTGCCACCCGGTTGGCCTGCATCGCCTGCATCCAGGGAAGCTGCACCAGATGCTTGCCGAATCCGAGGATCGGCAGCTCCTGCAGGCGCGGGCGCGGACCGACTTCACCTGTCCGCAAGCGCGCCGCCAGTGCCGCGAGATCGCAGGTCCAGAAGTCCAGGATGGCCTCGGCTGCACGCGGATGGCCCTGCGGCCTCTCGCGGGTCGCCGTCCAAGGCGCGATCCTTGCGATCTTCGCCGCCCTTTCCGACCAGGTCAGCGGCAAGCGGTTCTCGCCTTGCGCAAAGCCCGTCATCGCCAGCATTCCAAGCGCCAGCCACGGATGCCCGCACCGCTCCAAGGCATCCTGGAACGGCAGCATGAAGT
>CAZFKW010000055.1:0-8157 GCA_964519795.1 uncultured Ramlibacter sp.
CTGTTCAACGCGCTGTCCATGAGCTTCCCGGTGGGCGAGCAGTTCTTTATCGACTCCGTGCGCAACGGCTTCAAGGCCTTGCCTGAGGAAAAACAGGCGCGCTTCAAGGAAGAAGTCCAGGGCTTCATTGGCCAGGAAGCGACACACCGGCGCATCCATTCGCTGTTCAACGGGCACCTGGAACGCCAGGGCCTGACCAACAAATGGGCGCCGCGAGCCCAGGAGCGCATGAAGCTGCTGGATGGCCTGGACCCGCGCCACCACCTGGGCATTACCGCTGCCAATGAGCACTTCACCGCCATCCTGGCCGAGTGGATGCTGCGCAACCACGACCTGCTGGACGGCGCCGACCAGCGCCTGAAGACCATGTGGCTGTGGCACAGCGCGGAAGAGTCGGAGCACAAGTCCACCGCCTTCGACCTGTACCAGGCCCTGGGCGGCAACCACGAATGGCGCATGACCTGGTTCCGCCGCATCACCGTCTACTTCCTGATGGATACGCTGCGCCAGACCGTCAACAACCTGCGCCGCGACGGAACGCTCTGGAAATGGAGCACCTGGAAGAGCGGCGCGAGTTACCTGTTCGGCAAGCGCGGCCTGATCCGCGAAACGATCGGCCCGTGGCGCGCCTACAAGCGCCGGGACTTTCACCCCACCCAGCAGGAAAGCGAGCTGTCGCGGCGGTGGCTGGCGGACAACAGCAGGCAGTACGCTGTGGTGGGCGCAGCCGCCTGAGTTCAGGCGGCGAGCGTTTCGCGCAGCCGCACCGGCCCGACGCGCGCGTCAATGGCGGCCCGCACCTCAAGCCGCAGCTTGAGCGCAAACGCGAACTCCGCCATGACGAACAGCGGCCCGATGAGCAGGCCAACCAGGTCGTCCACAAACGCGGGCTTCTTCCCTTCATAGTAGTGGCCGATGAACTGGATGATCCAGCCCACGACAAACAGGCCCACACCCGCGCCAAGCCACAGCGCCGTACCCTGCGCCGCGAACCACTGGCCGATGGCCAGCATCGCGGCCAGTTGCACCGCCATGGCAATGCCAAACCGTGTGTCGAGCCTGAAGTAGAAGATGCAGGTCGCAATGGCCAGCACCAGCGCAATACTGAGCGGCAGCGGACCGGCCATGAATGTGGGTCGCGACAACAGAGTCACCACGGCCAGCGTGATCATGGGCACGCCGACAAAATGGGTGGCGATGTTGCGCGGGTCGCGGTGGTAGGCGCCATACTGGGCAAGCTGGTCTATGAGTGTCTTCATGTCTGTCTCCGTTTTTCCCGGCCACAATGATGCCGCAAGCCCGGCCGTTTGTCAGTCGGGCAGATGACAGCGCATGTCGCGGGACGCTGGCACTAAAGTTCTCCCGCGCAGCACGCACACGCTGGTGCGCGACATTGACGGAAAATAAGCTGCATGCAACTCAACTACATCGCCAATACATTCGTCCCCTCGTCATCCGGCCGCACCCTCCCGATGATCGACCCGTCCGATGGCCAGCCCTTTGAAGAGATCCAGCGCAGCAACGCAGACGACATCGACGCGGCCGTGCGCGCCGCGCGCCAGTGCTACGACGCGGTCTGGAGCAAGCTGAGCGCCGCCGAGCGTGGCCGGCTGCTGATGCGCCTGTCGGCCAGGGTTGCCGAGCATGCCGAAGAGCTGTCCGCGCTGGAGCAACGCGACTGCGGCAAGCCCACCAAGCAGGCGAAGGCCGACGCCACGGCGCTCGCGCGCTACTTCGAGTTCTATGCCGGCGCCTGCGACAAGTTCCATGGCGAGACCCTGCCCTACCAGGACGGCTACAGCGTGCTCACCTGGCGCGAGCCCCATGGGGTCACGGGCCACATCGTGCCCTGGAACTACCCGATGCAGATTTTCGGCCGCTGCGTCGGCGGCGCGCTGGCTGCCGGCAATGTCTGCGTGGTCAAGCCTGCAGAGGACGCCTGCCTCTCATTGCTGCGCGTGGCGCAGCTTGCGGCAGAGGTGGGATTTCCGGCCGGCGCCATCAACATCGTCACCGGCTACGGCCATGAAGTCGGGGATGCACTGGCACGGCACAAAGGCATAGACCACATCAGCTTCACCGGCAGCCCCAAGATCGGCACGCTGATCCAGCAGGTCGCGGCTGAGCGGCATTGCCCCGTCACCCTGGAGCTGGGTGGCAAGAGCCCGCAGATCGTGTTTGCCGACGCCGACCTTGACGCCGCCATCCCCGTCATCATCAACGCCATCGTGCAGAACGCCGGCCAGACCTGCTCGGCCGGCTCGCGCCTGCTGGTGGACCAGGCCATCTACGAGCCGCTGCTGGAGCGCCTGGGCAAGGCCTTCGGGAACCTGCGCGTCGGACCCGCCGCCATGGACCTGGACATCGGCCCGCTGATCCGGGCCAGCCAGCAGCAGCGCGTGTGGGACTTCCTGTCAGACGCGCATGTTGCCAACATTCCTGTGGTCGCCCAGGGTCAGGTGGTGGACGAAGCGCCCGACACCGGCTACTACCAGGCGCCAACCCTGCTGCGCGACGTGCCGGTGATGCACCGCCTGGCCCAGGAAGAAGTCTTCGGCCCGGTGCTGTCCGCCATGAGCTTTCGCGATGAAGACCAGGCCGTCGAACTCGCCAATGCGACGCAGTTCGGCCTGGTCGCCGGCATCTGGACACGCGACGGCTCGCGCCAGTTCCGCATGGCCAAACGGGTGCGCAGCGGGCAGGTCTTCATCAACAACTACGGCGCAGGCGGCGGCGTGGAGTTGCCCTTTGGCGGCGTGAAGTCGTCAGGCTACGGGCGCGAGAAGGGCTTCGAGGCGCTCTACGGATTCACGACACTCAAGACCGTTGCCATCAGGCACGGTTGAACAACACACAGAACAGGAAGACAAACATGCGGGTCAAGAACAAATCCATCATCGTCACCGGCTCCGGTAGAGGCATCGGCGAAGGCATCGCCAGGCGGCTGGCTGAAGAAGGCGCAAGCGTCGTCGTCAATGACATCAACGCGGCGCTGGGCGAGAAAGTCGTCGCCGACATCGTCAAGGCAGGCGGCACCGCCTCTTTCTTTGCAGCCGACGTGACAAAGTCCGCCGACGTGAAGGCGCTGGTCGATCACGCCGTCAAGACCTACGGCAAGCTCGATGTCATGGTTAACAACGCGGGCTGGACGCACCGCAACCGGCCCGCTCTCGAAGTGTCGGAAGATGAGTTCGACAAGTGCTATGCCGTCAACATGAAGAGCATCTACCTGGCTACCATCCACGCCACGCCAGTGTTCCGTGCCAACAAGGGCGGCAGCTTCATCAACATCGCATCGACTGCAGGCGTGCGCCCCCGCCCCGGCCTGACCTGGTACAACGGCTCCAAGGGCGCCGTCATCACCACCAGCAAGTCGTTGGCGGCTGAACTCGGCCCGGACAACATCCGCGTCAACTGCCTGAACCCGGTGTTCAACCCCGACACCGGCCTCTCCGCCGAATTCGCCGGCGGCCCGGTGGACGAAGAACGCAAAGCCAAATTCCGCGCGACCATCCCTCTTGGGCGCTTCTCCACGGCTCTGGACGTGGCCAACGCCGCCTTGTACCTGGCCAGCGACGAGGCAGCCTTTATCAGCGGTGTCTGCATCGAAGTGGACGGCGCGCGCTGCGTTTGACGAGTTTGCGCAGTGCAACTAAAATGATGTCACTTTGATATCATTTTGGCGAGGTTGAGATGGCAGTCATCACGCTACGGGACATCCCCGACGACTTGCAGGAATTCCTGAAAGCTGACGCAGCGGCCAATCACCGCTCGCTCAACAAGCAGGTCATCACTGCACTCGATGAGTACCGGGCACTGAGGCTTCAGCAAGCTGCAGTAAAAAAAACGCCTGCTGAAAAGCGCGCTGCTGCCGCGAAAATACTGGCGTCCATTCGCAAGAACATGACCCGCGATACGCGCACCGCCGATGAGATCCTGGGCTACAACGAACAAGGGCTGCCCTCGTGACCATTGATCGGCTTGTAGTAGATACCTCGGCACTCGTTGCAGTTGCCCTGGACGAAGCCGACGCGGATGAAATTCGCGAGGCGCTGGAGTCAGCCACGCAGATATACCTGAGCGCTGTCTCCAAGCTGGAAGTCGGCATCGTTGCAGCCCAGCGCAATGTGTTTGATCAGGTCATGGCCCTGATGGAGGTCTATGACATCGATGTGCGGCCATTTGACGACCATCAATGCCAGCTCGCCATTGCCGCATTCACGCGCTTCGGCAAGGGCAGGCATCCTGCGGGCCTGAACTTTGGCGACTGCTGCTCCTACGCCCTGGCATCCGGACTCGGATGGCCCCTGCTATTCAAGGGCAATGATTTCCCCAAGACGGGTATTGCCTCGGCACTGGCCTAATCTTCTTTATGTCCGAACGCGTCATCCCCCTCGTCGACCAGCGACTTGCCGCGCTGGTGGCGGGCGTGCCGGCGCAACCCGTGGTTGCGACGGGGCTGCTGTCTGACCAGCTGGGCCGGCCGCTGCATGACCTGCGCATCAGCGTGACGGACCGATGCAACTTCCGCTGCAGTTACTGCATGCCCAAGGAAGTTTTTGACAAGGACTATCCCTACCTGCCGCACTCTTCACTGCTGAGCTTTGAGGAGATCACACGCCTCACGCGGCAGTTCGTAGCCCACGGCGTGCGCAAGATCCGCCTCACAGGTGGCGAGCCGCTGCTGCGCAAGAACCTGGAGATCCTGGTAGGGCAGCTGGCCGCGCTGCGGACCGTGGACGGCCAGCCGCTGGACCTCACGCTCACCACCAACGGCTCGCTTCTGCAGCGCAAGGCCAGGGCGCTCAAGGATGCCGGGCTGCAGCGCGTCACCGTCAGCCTGGACGGCCTGGACGACACCGTATTCCGCAGCATGAACGATGTGGACTTCCCGGTGGCGGAAGTGCTCAAGGGCATCGAGGCTGCGCAGGAGGCCGGGCTCGGGCCGATCAAGGTCAACATGGTGGTCAAACGTGGCACCAATGAGCATGAAATCCTGCCGATGGCGCGGCATTTCAGGAGCACGGGCATCGTGCTGCGCTTCATCGAATACATGGACGTCGGCGCGACCAATGGCTGGCGCATGGACGAGGTCCTGCCGTCGGCGGATGTGGTCAAACTGATCGATGCAGAACTGCCTTTGGTTCAGCTGGACCCGTCGCAACCCGGCGAAACCGCAGAACGCTGGGGCTATGCCCGCGCCGACGGCACGCACGACACACAGGCCGGCGAAATCGGCGTGATCAGCAGCGTGACCCAGGCCTTCTGCCACGCATGCAACCGGGCGCGCCTGTCCACCGAGGGCAAGCTGTACCTGTGCCTGTTTGCCTCGCAAGGCCATGACCTGCGTGCGCTGCTGCGAGGTAGCGCCTCGGATGAAGACATCGCCTCGGCCATCGGCCACATCTGGAACGGCCGGGCAGACCGCTACTCCGAGCTGCGCGCCAGCATGCCGCCCGACGCCGCCGGCGGCGCGCGCCGCGTTGAAATGAGCTACATCGGAGGCTGACCCCCCTATGACTGAATCGATTGACCTGAAGGAAATCACCGGCATCGTGCTTGCGGGCGGGCGCGGCTCGCGCATGGGCGGGGTGGACAAGGGCCTGCAGAACTTCAACGGCATGCCGCTGGCACTGCACACGCTGATTCGGCTGCAGTCACAGGTGGGCGATGCCATGGTCAATGCCAACCGCAACCTATCGGCCTACGAGTCGTTCGGCGTGCCGGTCTGGCCTGATGTGCTGGCCGACTATGCAGGGCCGCTGGCGGGATTTCTGACAGGCCTTGAGCGCTGCGAAACGCCCTTCCTCGTGACCGTGCCCTGCGACACGCCGCTGTTCCCGCTGGACATGGTCGAGCGCCTGGGCCAGGCCCTGCTGCGCGAACATGCCGATATTGCCATGGTGTCCGCGCCTGAAGAAGACGGCCAGTTGCGCGCGCAGCCCGTGTTCTGCCTGCTGCGCGTCGAGCTGCTGGAGAGTCTTGTCAAATTCACCCACGAAGGCGGCCGCAAGATCGATGCCTGGACAGGCCGCCACAAGACGGTGCTCGTGCCCTTCGAGCCGCCCGGCACCGATGCCCGCGCTTTCTTCAATGCCAACACGCTGGCGGAGCTGCACACGCTGGAACAGTCATGAAGAGCCTGAGCCAGATTGCCTCGGAACTGGAAGGCTACGACCCGCAGGCCCTGAGCGCATCATCTGTCAATGAGTTCCTGGCGCGGCTGGTGGAGCCGGTCCAGGGAGCCGAAGACGTGTCCATCTTCAACGCGCTGGACCGGGTGCTCGCGCACGATGTCATCTCCCCCGTGAGCGTGCCACCCCATGACAACTCCGCCATGGACGGCTATGCCTTTGACGGCGCGCAGCTTGCGGCCGGCGTGGCGCTGACGCTCAAGGTGGTGGGCACAGCGCTGGCCGGCAAGGCCTGGCAGGGCGCAGTCCAGCCAGGCGAGTGCTTGAAGATCATGACCGGCGCCATCATGCCTGCGGGCCTGGACACTGTCGTGCCGCAGGAGTTCGCGCAGGCAGCGGACGGCGCCATCACCATCCCGGCAGGCTTGCTCAAGCCCGGCGACAACCGCCGCTTCATGGGTGAAGACGTCATGCAGGGTCGCCCCGCCCTCTTCAAGGGCCGGCGGCTGGGCCCCGCTGCGCTCGGGCTGGCGGCAAGCCTGGGCATTCCATCCGTCAGCGTCGTGCGCCGGGTGCGCGTGGCCTGTTTCTCAACGGGCGATGAGATCCTTAGCCTGGGCGAAGCGCCGCGCGAAGGCGCCGTCTACGACAGCAACCGCTACACCCTGTTCGGCCTGCTGACGCGCCTGGGCTGCGAGATCATCGACCTGGGTGTGGTGCGCGACGAGCCTGCCCTGCTGGAGGCCGCGTTCACCGATGCGGCGTCACGCGCGGACGCGATCATCACCAGCGGTGGCGTCAGCGTGGGCGAGGCGGACTACACCAAAGCCATGATGAAGAAGCTGGGCGATGTGGCCTTCTGGAAAGTGGCAATGCGGCCCGGGCGGCCCATGGCTGTGGGGCGCATCGCTTCCGGCGGGCGGTCGGCAGCACTGTTCGGGCTTCCGGGCAATCCCGTGGCAGTGATGGTCACGTTCCTCGCGTTCGTGCGCCCCGCCCTGTTGCGCCTCATGGGCTGCACGGCATCGGCGCCGCCTTTGCTCAAGGCCCGCAGCCTCGAAGCCATTCGCAAGAAGCCCGGACGCACCGAGTACCAGCGCGGGACCGTCAGCACCGCGGCCGACGGCTCACTTGAAGTCCGGATCAACGGCAACCAGGGCTCGGGCGTGCTGAGCTCGATGGTGCATGGCAATGGGCTCATCGTGTTGCATCACGCCCAAGGCAACGTCGCCGCAGGCGAAGAAGTCGACGTGATGATGTTCGAAGGTGTCGTCTAGAGTCGGCCTGTCATTGCGGGCTTGACCCGCAATCCATGCCGGCGTTGACGCAATGTCATCGCCGGCATGCGTGGATCCCGGATCAGGTCCGGGATGACAAATCATTTCGCCGCAATGGCCCCGTCGTGCGGAAGATGCGCATCCGGCTCTTCCTTCGCCTGCGCCTTGTTCGCCCCAGGAATTTTCTTGCGGGCCAGCAGCGTGTACATCGTGGGCACAACGAAGATCGTCAGCAGCGTGCCCAGTGACATGCCGCCCACGATCACCCAGCCAATCTGAACACGGCTTTCGGCGCCCGCGCCGGTGGCGAGGGCAAGCGGCACGGCCCCCAGCACCATGGCACCGGTCGTCATCAGGATCGGGCGCAGGCGCTGGGATGCCGCCTTGATCAGTGCCTCGACCATCTCCATGCCCTGCCCGCGCAGCTGGTTGGTGAACTCGACGATCAGGATGCCGTGCTTGGTGATCAGCCCCACCAGCGTGATGAGGCCAATCTGCGAATACACGTTGAGTGATCCTCCTGACCATTTGAGCGCCAGCAGCGCGCCGATCATGGACAGCGGCACCGACACCATGATCACCAGCGGATCCACGAAACTTTCAAACTGCGCCGCCAGCACCAGGAAAATGAACACCAGCGCCAGCATGAACACGATGGCCAGCGCACCCTGTGAGTTGCGGAACTCGCGTGAGGTGCCGTTCAGGTCTGTGGTGTAGCCGGGCTTGAGCACCTTGGCAGCCGTCTC
>CAZFKW010000055.1:8167-13786 GCA_964519795.1 uncultured Ramlibacter sp.
GCGGCGCTGGCCGAAGTGGTTCAGCTCGCGCGGGGACACGCTCTCGCGCACCTTGACCAGGGCCGACAGCGGGATCATGGTGTCATTGCGGCCACGCACGTAAATGCGGTCAATGTCCTCGGGCGTGGTGCGGCCCGTCGCCTGGGTCTGCACGATCACGTCGTACTGCTCGGCGTCGCGCTTGTATCGGGTCACATTGCGCCCGCCGAGCATGGTTTCCATGGCCTTTGCGACCACCTGCACGCTCACACCCAGGTCTGCGGCCTTGTCCCGGTCGATCTCGATGCGCAGTTCCGGCTTGTTCAGGCGCAGATCAATGTTGGGCGACTGGATGCCCGGGTTCTTCGCAATCTCGTCCAGCATCTGGCGCGCGACCAGATTCAGGTTCTGGTAGCTGTCGGACGTCTGGATCACGAAGTTCAGCGGCCGCTCGCGGAAGCCCTGGCCCAGGGATGGCGGCGTGATCGGGAAGGCATTGACACCCGGCAGGCTGTTGAACCTGGGCTGCATCTCGCGCGCAAGTTCCAGGGTCGTCCGCTTGCGGTCATCCCAGTCCACCGTGCGGAAGACGACACTCGCCTGCGAGACCGTCGGGTTGCCCACGTTCGCGAAGATCCGGTCAAACTCGGGATAAGGCTCGCCGAGCTTTTCGATGGCCTGCGCATAGCGGTTGGTGTAGGCCAGCGTCGATCCGTCGGGCGCCTCGATGTTGGCCAGGATGGTCCCCCGGTCCTCCAGGGGCGAGAGCTCGGACTTCATGGAGGGGAACACCACGCCAATCGCAAGCGCGGCCAGCAGCATCACGCCGATGACGATCCAGCGCGCCTGGAGCACAAAGCTCATCACCTTGCCGCCCGCACCCGACGGGTTGCGGGGCTGCCAACGGGTGGTCACCAGCCAGCGCAGCGTGCTCGCATACCCGTCAGAAATGCGGGTCAGCAAACGCTCCATGCCGCTATCAAACCAGTTGGGCTTGGGGTTGTGGCGCAGCAGCTTGGAACAAAGCATGGGCGTGAGCGTCAGCGCCACAAAGCCGGACACCACCACGGCGCCCGCCAGCGCCAGAGCAAACTCCACGAACAACCGGCCTGTACGGCCCGGCGTAAACGCCAGGGGCGCATACACTGCCACCAGCGTGAGCGTCATCGTGACAACGGCAAAACCGATTTCCCGGGCGCCCTTGATGGCGGCAGAGAACGGATCCAGCCCTTCCTCGATATGCCGGTAGATGTTCTCCAGCATGACGATCGCGTCGTCCACCACCAGCCCGATCGCCAGCACCAGCGCCAGCAGCGTGAGGGTGTTGATGGTGAAGCCGGCCATGGCCATGAGCGCGAAGGTACCCACCAGGCTGACGGGAATGGTGATGATGGGGATGATGGATGCGCGCAGCGTGCGCAGGAAGACGAAGATCACCAGGGCCACCAGCACCACGGCCTCGGCTATGGTGACGTAGACGTTCTTGATGGAGCGGTCGATGAACACCGAGTTGTCGTTGGCGATGTTGATCTCGATGTCAGCGGGCAGGTCGGCCTTCAGCTTGGGAATCATGTCGCGCACACCTTGCGACAGAGTCAGGGGGTTGGCTGTGGCCTGGCGGATCACGCCGGCCGAAATGGCCGCCTTGCCGTTCAGCCGCGCGGTGCTGCGCTCGTCGGCCGCGGCCTCCTGCACACGCGCGACGTCGCGGATCTTCACCGGGAAGCCGTTGACGTTCCTGATGGTGATGTCGCCGAACTGCGCCGGCCGCACCAGGTCGGTCTGCGAGGTCACGCTGAACTCGCGCTGCTGCGACTCGATGCGTCCTGCCGGCACTTCAAGGTTGCTTCGCGCAATGGCTTCCTCGACGTCCTGCGTGGTCAGGCGGTAGGCGGCCAGCTTGTCCGGGTCCAGCCACACCCGCATGGCGTACTTGCGCTCGCCATAAATGCGCACATCCGCCACACCAGTCACGGTCTGCAGCCGCGGCTTGACTACGCGGTTGAGCAGGTCGTTGACCTGCAGCGGCGTGAGCGTGTCGCTGGTAAAGGCCAGCCAGATCACCGGGAAGGCATCAGCCTCGACCTTGGCAATGACGGGCTCCTCAATCGCCTGCGGCAGTTTGTTGCGCACCCGCGAGGTACGGTCGCGCACCTCGGCAGCAGCGGCGTCAGCATCTTTCTCGAGGCGGAAACGCACCGAGATCTGGGTCTGGTCGGCGCGGCTGATGGACGTCAGCACGTCCACGGCGTCAATGCCCGCAATCGAGTCTTCCAGCGGTTTGGTGACCTGCGACTCCATGACCTCAGCCGATGCACCGGGCCAGCGCACGCTGACGGTGACCACAGGCTCGTCGATCTTGGGGTACTCGCGCACGGCAAGCCTGTCAAAGCTGACCATGCCGATCAGCACGATCAGCAGTGACAGCACCGTGGCAAATACCGGCCGGCGGATGGAGACTTCAGCGAGTTGCATGGGGGTCGTCCTGGCGTTTGATCGGGATCAAGCGGGGTTGCGCGCTGGTGCGGCGGGGCGGTTGCCGCCCCCCTCGCCGGGAGTGCGCTGTGGATTGGCGGGCGCCGCAGCCGGCCTGGGCAAGTCGGCCATGCCCACCATGCAGGGGTTGGGGCCTGTCGCAGGCCGGGGCGCCGCGCGCAGTGTGGGCAGGGCGGCGGGAGCGGGCGCGGCGCCGGGTGCACCCGCCAGGGCCCGGGCGCCGGCCTGGGCATCGGCCTGAGGGGCCTGCGCCGGCCCGCCTGCAGGATGCTGACCACCCGGCGGGCCACTGGCTCCGCCCGGGCCGCCAGCACCGCCGCCGGACAGGTCCATGACCCGCACCGTCGTGCCGTCGCGCTGGATGCGCTGCTGGCCGGCGGTCACGACGCGGTCGCCTTCACTGAGTCCTTCCACGACCTCAACGCGGCCGGGGCGCCGGATGCCGACCTTCACTTCCACGCGCTGCGTGGTTTTGGCGCCGTCCGGGCCATCTACCAGCTTGATCACGAACTGCCGGTTGCCCTGGGGGACGATGGCTTCTTCGGGAATGACCAGGGCATTCTCGCGCTCGCCGAAGACCGCATTCACCCGCGCGAACATGCCAGGCCGCAGCTGGAGCTGGCGGTTGTCGATGCAGCCACGCACGCCGACCGAGCGGCCATTGGCGTCGATCAGCGGGTCCACCGCCTGGATGAAAGCCACGAACTTGAGCCCGGGCAGCGCGTCAAGCTCCACCGTGGCGCGCTGCCCGCGGCGCACCTTGCTCTGGAACCGCTCGGGCAGGCGGAAGTCCACGAACACCGCATCGATGTCTTCGATATTGACGATGTCAGCACCGTCCTTGAGGTAGTCACCCACGTTGACGCTGCGGATGCCCGCGATGCCGTCAAACGGTGCGACGATCTTCAGCCGCTGGGCCGTGGCCTGCGACAGCGCCAGCCTGGCATTGGCCACCTGGAGGTTGGCCGCGCTTTCGTCCACCGAGCGCTGGCTGATGAAACCCTGGCCCACCAGTTCCTGGTTGCGCTTGTGGTTGGCCTGTGCAATGGACAGCTCGGCCATGCTCTGCTGCATCTGCGCCAATGGCAACTGGTCGTCGAACTGCACCAGCACCTGGCCCTTGCGCACCCGCTCGCCGTCACGGAAGTTCAGCTGGGTAATGCGCCCGCTGACTTCCGGGCGCAACACGACACTCTGCCTTGAACGCAAGCTGCCGACCGCCTGCGTGTCGTCCGTGAGCTTCATCACCTGCACGACGCCCGCCTCCACTGCGGGCGGGCCGCCGGCGCCAGGCCGGCCACCAGGCGCGGACGGGGCAGCGCCACCGGCACGCCCGCCGGGAGCTGCCGCCACCGCAGCATCACTTCCCTGGGACGCCTTGGGCTTGTTCTGTATCCACCAGGCTCCGCCTGACAGTGCTGCGATGCCAACGACGGCCACCACGGTGTGTATTGCTTTGAGCGCCATGAAAATTGCAATCAGGTGTTACGGAAAATTAGCATGCCAATGTATCAGCAGAAGGCGAAACCTACATACGCATTGGCCCTATGCAGCCCGGGCCTCGCCTTGAACGCCCGGCGGCTGTTTCATGCGGTCTCCCTGCACTCTGCCTGCCGCCTGACGCTAGCAGGTTCGATGCCTGCGGCGCGCCGCCTTCCGCTCACCTGCGCCCCAACGCTTTCTCCACGCCCATGTTGGCCAGCGAGTCTGCCCGCTCATTGCCAGGGTCGCCATCATGACCGCGCACCCAGCGCCAGTCGATCTTGTGGCCTGCGCCGGTCACCAGGGCATCAAGCCGCTGCCAGAGATCCACGTTCTTTACCGGCTGCTTTGAGGCGGTGCGCCAGCCCCTGGCCTTCCAGCCGGAGATCCACTCGGTGATGCCTTTGAGTACATATTGACTATCGACATGCAGCGTCACTGCGCACGGCCGCTTCAAGGCTGTCAGAGCCTCAATCACCGCCAGGAGTTCCATGCGATTGTTGGTGGTGCCCAGTTCGCCGCCGAAGAGCTCCTTCTCGGTGGTGCCGGACTTGAGCAGCACGCCCCAGCCGCCCGGACCCGGGTTGCCCTTGCAGGCGCCGTCTGTGTAAATGTCAATCTGGTTCAATGATGTCCCCGTTTTCACGGCCCGTCCTGTGGGCCTTGTTGGCAATGGAAACCGGCGCATTGGCCAGCTTCCCCGAAGATCTCCAGGCCGGACCCAGCAGCTTGATGCCGCGCACCCGCTTGACCGCGACGATGAAGTACACCGCCCCGAAGATGGGCCACCAGCGCGGGCCGGCCTTGTCCATCCAGTCAAATCGGCCCAGCCACATGTCGCTCGCCACGGCCGGCCTGTAGCAGCCAAAGCGGCCCGACTCCACCTCGAATCCCAGCAGGCGCAGCCAGTCACGCATGCGCCAGTAGCCGATGAACTCGCCCTCGCCCGGCAGGAACAGCTGGCCAAAGCCGAGCCTGCGGTACAGGTGGGCACGCCCCTGGCGCAGGCCCCAGAGGCTGGCCGGGTTCAGGCCGCAGATGACAACGCGGCCCTCCGGCACCAGGACCCGCTCCACCTCGCGCAGCGTGGCATGAGGCTCCGTATTGAGCTCCAGCGTATGCGGCATCACCACAAGGTCAAGGCTGGCTTCGGAAAACGGCAGCGCACAGAAGTCGTTCACAATGGCGGCGCGCGGCGCGCATTCGCCAGACTTCTCGCAGGCCAGCCAGCGGTGCGGCATGCGGTTGGCGGCCAGAGCGTCCAGTGCGGGCAAGCCCAGCTGCAGCGCGTGGTAGCCGAAGATATCGGCCACGGCTTCGTCAAACTGCGCCCGCTCCCAGGCCAGCAGATAGCGGCCGGGCGGGGTTTCAAACCACTCATGCAAACCTATAATTTCGACGCTCATGAAGTTATTTCCGCTGCCCGCCACCACACGCCGCCGCCGTCCCGGCTTCCGCCGGGGACTGCAAGCGATTCTAGTCACGCCCGGTGACACTGCGGCGCGCAAATTTGCCTTCACCCAGGATGGGACCGACACCGCCGCGGCCGTCCGTCACTGGAAGAATTCCTCCTGATGAAACTGATCCACACCGCATGCATGGCGGGCCTGCTCTGGCTGACCGGCTGCGCAAGCACACCGGGCACGCCGGGCGCGCCACCCG
>CAZFKW010000056.1:0-10233 GCA_964519795.1 uncultured Ramlibacter sp.
GATCCTCTGCCACGATGGCCAGCCGGCTCACACCCTCGGCCGCCACTTGTGCGGCCATGCGCCAGACGCTGATGGTGCCGTCCACCGGCTGCCCGCCCGTCATCGCCACGGCGTCGTTGTAGAGGATCTTGTAGGTGATGTTCGTGGGCTGCGCCTTGTTGGCAGCCACCGCCGCGCGGATGGCCAGGTAGCCCGAGTGAAAGTACGTGCCGTCGCCCAGGTTGGCAAACACATGCGGAATACTGGTGAAGGCCGAGGCGCCGATCCACGGCGCGCCTTCGCCGCCCATCTGCGTGGTGAGCTTGTTGAACTCGGGGTAGATGGCCGTGGCCATCACATGGCAGCCAATGCCGGCCAGCGCCAGGCTGCCCTCGGGCACGCGGGTGCTGGTGTTGTGCGGGCAGCCCGAGCAATACCAGGCCGGGCGCGGCGGTGTGTTGATGGCCTTGTTCAGTACCGCATCCTTGGCGTCGAGGAAGGCCAGGCGTTCCTTGATCAGCGCCATGGTCGGCGTCTCGATGCCCAGGCGAGCAATGCGCGAGGCAATCACACGCGCTACCGTGGCCACCGGGAAGTCCGCCTTGGACGAGAGCAGCCAGTCGCCGCGGCCACGCGGGTTGTGCACGTCCCACTCGCCGCGTTCGTCAAACTTGCCGATCACGCGCGGGCGCACGTCTTCTCGCCAGTTGTACAGCTGCTCTTTCAGCTGGTACTCCACCATCTGGCGCTTTTCTTCAACAACGAGAATCTCGTCGAGGCCACGTGCAAACTCGCGGATGCCCTCGGGCTCCAGCGGCCAGGGCATGGATACCTTGAACAGGCGGATGCCGATCTGCTGCGCCATGGCCTCGTCAATGCCCAGTTCTTCCAGCGCCTCCAGCACGTCCAGGTAGCTTTTGCCCGAGGCCACGATGCCCAGCTTGGCCTGCGGTGCGTTAATGGTCACGCGGTTGAGCCGGTTCTCGCGCGCATAGGCCATGGCGGCGTAGATCTTGTAGTCCTGCATCAGGGCTTCCTGCTTACGGGCCTGCACGCCTAGCGTGTCGGTAGACAGGCGGCAGTTCAGCCCGCCCTCGGGCATCACAAATTCAGTCGGCAGCTTGATCTGCACCGCAAACGGGTCGGCCGGAATTGACGCGCTCGACTCCACCGTGTCCGCCAGCGCCTTGAAGCCGATGACGCAGCCCGAGAAGCGCGACATGGCCCAGCCATGCAGGCCCAGGTCGATGTACTCCTGCACGCTGGCCGGGTAGAGCATGGGGATCATCGAGGCGCTGAACACATGGTCGCTCTGGTGCGGCAATGTGGACGAGTAGGCGCCGTGGTCATCGCCCGCCACGAGGAGCACCCCGCCCAATGCAGAGGTCCCGGCGTGGTTCATATGCTTCAGGACGTCGATGGAGCGGTCCACGCCCGGACCCTTGCCGTACCAGAGGCTGAACACACCGTCGAATTTGGGTTGGCCGATCAGCGCGACCTGCTGCGTGCCCCAGACGGCCGTGGCCGCCAGGTCTTCGTTGACGCCGGGGACGAACTTGACCTCGTGGGCCTCCAGGTGCTTTCTGGCATGCCACAGCGCCTCGTCCAGCCCGCCCAGCGGCGAACCCCGGTAACCCGACACGAAGCCAGCCGTCTTGTGCCCGGCCGCGGCGTCGCGGATATGCTGCATCAGGGGGAGCCGGACCAGAGCCTGGATGCCGCTCAAATAGATGCGGCCGCTGGTGGCGGTGTACTTGTCGTCAAGGCTGACGTCGCGCAGCGTCGGTGGGGCCGACACGAATGCGCCGATGGGAGCGTTCATCACTCATCCTCTTTTCATGCACCCGCACGGCGGTAACCGCTTGGGCAAACAGTGCGCGCACGGGTAGTGCACACACACGGCGCCGTGAAGACGATCAGCCCTCACGGCAGGATGCCGGCAGGAGTGGGAGGTTGTCCGCAGACCTTTCAGCTGGGGGGATTATCCATGGCAATGGCCCCGCTGGATAGGGGCAGGCCGGCAACTTGTCATCCCGGACTTGATCCGGGATCCACGGTTGGCGCGCAGACCCTACAGACAGACGCCTGCACGGGACACAGTGCCTACTTATCAGGCCTTCTCCAGCAACGACTGCGCTGCTGACTTCCAGGTATGGAAGTGGCCATTGACGATGCGCAGCATCGCGCCTGCGCTCTCGACATTGGAACGCCTGACGATGGAATCGGACGAGGATGCAAAAACAAAGATGGGTTTTGATCTACCCAAGTCAAGTTCTGTGTGAGTTCCTGGTGGAACGCATCGATATCGTCCACCTCAATGCGCATGGCCGCGCCCGGCGAGCAGTCGCCATGGTGCTAGGAGATGTGCAGGACGCAGGCGCCGCGGGACACTTGCATATACAGCGGCAGGCCAGGCTCGAAGCGGTGCTCCCAGTCGACCTTGAAGCCGAGGAAGGCAACGTAGAACTCCTTTGCCTTGGCTTCGTCGAAGCTGCGCAGGATGGGCGTGGTTCTCGAGAAGTTCATGAGGCACTTCCTGACCACTCAGTCTGCGCCTTGATTGGCCATCGCGTAGGCCTGCAACGCCTGCCGGATGTTCGCGCAGGCAGACAATGGAAACTGGGCGAGGATGAACCCCCGACCCGGGCTGGACTCTGTCATCGAGACATTCAATTGCCCGCCCCAGCGCGCAACCTTGGCCTCCAGGCGGCCGGTGTACTCGGGAGACCCGTCGATCTGCGATGGGGGGCGATAAGTACCCACATGCTCGGACCGTGTGAGCTTGTCCAGGGCCCGCTCGAACCAGCCCCGCTCGTCGGGCATCTTTGCGCCGGCGGCTGCGGCTTCTAGGGTGCGCAAGTCGGCCAGCACGCCGTCAAGGTCTGAGGCTGATTTGCGGCTGTAAGCCCACCGGACGATGCGGGTCTGGCTGCCCGCCTTGTTCTTCTGGTGGACGACGCTGATCCACACAAAGTAGATGCCTTCCCACTTGTTGATACCGGTGGAGATCGTGCAGTCTGAATAGCCCATGCGGCCACGGTCCACCACGCCCAGGTCGGCGATGGCTTCTGTGCCGGAAGCCATGTTCAGCCCCTGCCTCAGCAATTCAGTGTTCAGCATTGCGCACCTCCTGGTTGGCGGCAAGGGTAGCACCCATGACTGGCGGCTTCAACAACCATGCAGCATCTGGCAGCGGCAGGATGCCTTACGGGGCCTGAATGTCGTCGCTCTGCACAAGACGGAATCTGGTGACAAGCAGCTGCGTCTCCAGGGCGAAGTAGAAGCCCTGGTAGGCTGGCCGCCACCGCGTCCACCAGGGGATGGCCAAGTGTTCAATTTCCTTGTAGTTCACTGCCACTGCATAGACAAGGATGGGTTCGTCCATGCCCGGCGCATCGTCCAGCCGGACCTGCTGGCCGGGCTGGAGCACCATTGTCCCGCCGCCGGTATAGGGCGCAGCCCAGCTGGTCATGAAGCTGACAGTGACAGGCTCCAGCGGGTCGTACACGTCCCCCTTGCGCGGAAAGCGTGTGCCGGCCGGCAACAGCGAACGCTCGTAGTCGCGCGCCCATTCTGTTTCAGGGAAGCCGATGGACTTGCGCAGGCCGGCATGCATCTCGGCGTCAAGGTCGGCAAAGGTCTTGTTCCAGCCGGGGGGTGCGGGTGGTGTGTCCATGGTTCAGAAGCGATGTGTCGCGGCAGCGTTGAGTCAATACAGGGTGGCCTTCTGCCTTGCCGGCAGTTCACGGTCATAGGCTGTCCCGTCAATCTCCGACCCGGTCAAGGCCGCGAGCATGGCGCCTGCAGTGGGGACGGTGCTCAATGCCTCTGCGCCTGCAGGCTCCCACAGGCTGGATCGCTTCATGGCGCGGGCGCACTGGAAGTACACCGTCTCGACCTTGATCTCGACGATGCACTTGGGCGGTATGCCGTCCATCGCCATGTCCTGCAGCAGTTGGGGTGTCACCAGGATGCGCCCTCTTCCGTTCACCCGCAGTGTCTCGCCGATGCCCGGGATGAAGAACAGCAAGGCTACGCGCGCGTCTTCAACCAGGTTGCGAAGGCTGTCGATGCGATTGTTGCCGCGCCGCTCGGGCAGCAGGATGGTGTGCTCGTCCTGGATGGTGACCAGGCCGGCTGGGTCGCCGCGCGGCGAGGCGTCGAGCCCGCCGGCGCCCGATGTGGCGAGCACCGCGAAGGGCGATGCTTCGATCCAGCGACGGTAAATTGGGTGAAGGTGCGTGAACTCCTTCCTGGTCGAAGCCTCGCCAACATTCCCGAAAAGTGATTCGAGTGACTGAAGATCGCTGATGATGTGACGGTCAGGTTTCGACATGGCTTGAATGACTTTGCGTGTCAGGGCAATGCGACCAATGGCTTCGTGCCATCACTGATACAAGCCCAAGCGCTTCAATTGGACGTGAGTCCCACGCGCAAGAAACGATGCGGATTTGCGCCCATATCCCTTGCTCGGAGAAGACACCTCCTCCAGGTCAAGTGCAGGAACACCGATGATGCCACGCCAGGTCGGTTTATCCCTGTTGGGATCGAGTATGTCGTAGAAGCGTGACTCTATGCACAAGGTATCAGCGCTGCAGCGATTCAGACTGGGAATCGGCCGCACTGTCATGTAGTACCGCCCGGAAATGCGGCCTCCACACGTCATGTATTCGGGCTTTACCGTCACGCCATTGGCTCTCAGGTTTGTTTCCAGTTCCTCAAGAAATGCCCGACCGAACTCCTGGAGTCGAGGCGGACCAATCGCGTCTTCCCAGGGGTTGCAAACGTCAAGGCGAAGACATTTGATCCAGCCAGTGATTTTGGTCCTGGAGACGGCACCTCGTTCGCAGGTTGTGCACCTGCGCTCGTGAAGATTGACAACACGAAAGCAAGAAGAAATCGATGCATGTTCCGTCCCCCGGGGTCACTGGCGCAGCGCCTGCATGAACTCGTCTGCAGAGACATCTGCTTGCCGTAGCACGCCCGCCAAGGTACCGACCTTGACCTCGGCATGCATGGGAACGGCGCAGCCTTTGCCGTCACGCTTCATCACAACATGGCTGCCGCTCTGACGCGCCCTCTCAAATCCAAGTCTCTCCAGCGCACGCTAAATCTGCGCGCCGGAAACGTTCGGCAATTTAGGCATGAAGTCGCGGCTCGGGCACTGTAAATGTCGTCACCACTGGATGCCCCAGAGATGGCATCGGGAACTCCGAAAGAAAAAGCGCCGTTGCCTCCTGCAGATTCGCCACCGCCTCTTCGACAGTTTCACCTTGAGTTGAAGTACCCGTCTCCGGATTGAGAGCAATGTACCCACCCTCCTCTGCATGAACAAGAACCGCAGTCAATTCCATGATGAAACCCTTGAAATAACAATTGCCTGGATTGTCGCGCCATCAGAATAGTAATGATCGTGCATGGCTTTACAAAAACGACGCCTGCAAGGGCGGGACATCCCCGGCCACGTCGCCGTTCTGCGCCCGGTTGCGCAGCGCATGGTCCATGACCACCAGGGCCAGCATGGCCTCGGCAATGGGCGTGGCGCGGATGCCAACACACGGGTCGTGGCGGCCGAAGGTCTCGACGATGGCCGGATTGCCTTCCATGTCGATGGACTCGCGCGGGCTGCGGATGGAACTGGTGGGCTTGATGGCGATGGAGACTTCCAGGTCTTGCCCGGTGCTGATGCCGCCGAGCACGCCGCCAGCGTTGTTGGTCTTGAAGCCTTCGGGCGACAGTGAATCGCCATGCATGGTGCCGCGCTGGGTGACGCTGCCAAAGCCCGCGCCGATTTCCACGCCCTTGACGGCGTTGATGCCCATCATTGCCCAGGCAATGTCGGCGTCCATCTTGTCAAACAGCGGCTCGCCCAGGCCCACGGGCACTCTGGAAGCCGTCACGCGGATGCGGGCGCCGCAGGAGTCCCCGGCCTTGCGCAGCTCGTCCATGTAGGCCTCCAGCTGCGCCACATCTGCCACGGGCGCAAAGAACGGGTTGTGGGGCACATGGTCCCAGGAATCGAACGGGATGGCGATATCGCCCACCTGCGTCATGCAACCGCGGAACAGGGTGCCGTATTTCTGCGCCAGCCATTTCTTGGCCACGGCGCCGGCCGCCACCATGGGCGCTGTGAGGCGGGCCGACGAACGGCCGCCGCCGCGCGGGTCGCGCAGGCCGTATTTGCGCTGGTAGGTGAAGTCGGCGTGGCCAGGGCGGAAGGTGTTGAGGATGTTGCCGTAGTCCTTGCTGCGCTGGTCCGTGTTGCGGATCATCAGGCAGATGGGCGTGCCGGTGGTCTTGCCTTCATACACGCCCGAGAGGATTTCCACCGCATCAGGCTCATTGCGCTGGGTCACGTGCCGGCTGGTGCCGGGACGGCGGCGGTCGAGGTCGGGCTGGATGTCGGCCTCCGACAGTTCCATGCCGGGCGGGCAGCCGTCAATGACGCAGCCCACGGCCGGGCCGTGGGATTCGCCGAAGTTGGTGACTGCAAAGAGATGTCCGAAGGTGTTGCCGCTCATGAGGACGATTATCCCTGAGAGGCAGGATCGTCCCTTGCCACCGTGGATCCCGGGTCAAGCCCGGGATGACAGAACCTGGCGGGAACAGTTTATGCATGCTGCGGCGCAGCATCCACCACAACCAAGGAGCGCCCCATGCTGGACAAGACCGGAACCAAGTTCTCCCACCTCAAAGCCAAGGACATGACATGGAAGGAAGGCGGCCTGCGCGATTTCTTCCTGTACAAAGACTTGGGCATTGCCGACGCAACGCACGGAAAGGTGATCGCCCACCTCGTCAAGGCCAATATGGCACCGGAAACGGGCACTGGCTGGCACCGCCATGAGGCAGACTTCCAGATCGTGATCATGACCAAGGGCTGGGCCCGCTTCATGTACGAAGACCAGGAAACCCTGGTGGAAGCCGGCGACGTCGTCCACCAGCGGCCGGGCATCAAGCACTACCTGTTCGACTATTCACCCGACATGGAGTACCTGGAGATCGTGTCTCCGGCGGATTTCGGGTCGGTGGACGTGGAGCCTGTTTGCGACATTCCTGAACCAACTCCCTGGAAATAACCACTGTGATGCCGGACCTGATCCGGCATCCATGGTGGCGCGCCAAGGTGGATCCCGGGTCAAGCCCGGGATAACAAGTCTTAGAATTCTGCGTCGAGTTCGTCGATTTCGTCGGGCTCTTTCTTGGCCTCGGCGACCCATTCCTTCATGGCGGGCAACTCCATCATCCGCTTGCAGTACGCCGCGCAGGCCTTGTCCAGCACCACGTCGTAGGTCAGGAAGCGCGTCACCACCGGCGCGTACATGGCGTCGGCAATGCAGGGCGTCTTGCCGAAAAGGTAGGGGCCGCCGTAGGTGGACAGGCACTCCCTCCAGATGGCGATCACGCGGTCAATGTCGCCTTGCGCGCGCGACCAGACCTTGAAATTGGGGAAATGGCCCTTGATGTTCATTGGCAGCGACGAGCGCATCGACGCAAAGCCCGAGTGCATCTCGCCGCTGATGGCGCGGCAGTGGGCGCGGGCCTTGGCATCCGCCGGCAGCAAGCCGGCCTTGGGCTTGATTTCATTGAGGTACTCACCAATGGCCAGCGTGTCCCAGACCTTGATGCCGTTATGCACCAGCGAAGGCACCAGCATGGACGCCGACAGCAGCAGCATCTCGGCCTTCATACTCGGGTCGTCCGGCGGGATCACCTTCTCGGTGAAGTCCAGGCCGGCCAGCCTGGCCATCAGCCAGCCGCGCAGCGCCCAGGCGCCGTAGTTCTTGCTGCTGATGGTGAGGACGGCTTTGGCTGCGGCCATGGAATCTCCTGTGGATGTACCCGGATTGAGCAAGGCCTGTGCCAAGAAGGTGCATCCCGGCCACGCCAGCGCATGCGCCGGCTGGCCCGCAACTTGCCTTCCATCCTGCAAAGGGCCCTCCGGGTCTTCGGGAACAGGAACCACATGCTCTATCAGGCTTACCAGTTGCAGTCCGACCTGATGTCGCCCATGCGCCTCATGGCCCAGCACCTGGGCGCGTCCCTGTGGGTGCAGAACACCGAGCGCAGCATGAGCCGGCGCATCGCTGCGGCATGTGAAGTCATGTCGCGCATGCGGCTCACCCACAGCCGCCCGCCCTACCGCATCGAGTCCGTCACCGTCGGCGGGCATGAGACACCCGTTGAGGAAGTCGTCAAACTGGCCCGGCCGTTTGGCACGCTGCTGCGCTTCGAAAAGCCCAAAGTCCTCGGCCAACCCCACCACCCGCCCGTCCTGCTGGTTGCACCGCTGTCGGGCCACTTCGCGACGCTGCTGCGCGAAACGGCAAAGACCATGCTGCAGGACCACGACGTCTACATCACCGACTGGCACAACGCACGCGACGTCTCACTCAAGCATGGTGCGTTCGCGCTGGATGACTATGTCGAGCACATGATCAGCTTCATTGAGGCCATCGGTCCGGGCGTGCATGTGGTGGCGGTCTGCCAGCCCTGCGTGGCGGCGCTGGCGGCTGCGGCCATCATGGCTGAAGACGACAATCCGGCCCAGCCGCGCAGCCTGACGCTGATGGCCGGCCCGGTGGACTGCCGCGTCAACCCCACGGGCGTAAACACGCTGGCAACCAGCAAGCCGATCGAATGGTTTGAAAAGAACCTCATCAGCCACGTGCCGCTGCCGCACAAGGGCTATATGCGCCGGGTATACCCCGGCTTTGTGCAGCTTTCGGCCTTCATGAGCATGAACCTGGAGCGGCACAAGAAGTCGTTCCAGGACCTGTACGAGCACCTGGTCAACGGCGAGGTGGAAAAAGCCAACGTCATCCGTGTGTTCTACGACGAGTACCTGGCCGTGAACGACCTGCCCGCCGAGTTCTACCTGGAGACGGTCAACAAGGTCTTCCAGACCTACGACCTGCCGCTGGGCAAGCTCACGTACAAGGGCCGCATCGTTAAGCCCTCCGCCATCCGCCGTACCGCACTGATGACGGTGGAAGGCGAGCGCGACGACATCTGCTCCGTGGGCCAGACCGTGGCCGCCCACGACCTGTGCCCCAACATCCGGCCGTACATGAAGTCCCACCACATCCAGACCGGCGTGGGCCACTATGGCGTGTTCAGCGGGCGCAAATGGAACGCGCAGATCTACCCGCGGGTGCGGGAGATAATCCACAGCGCGAGTGACTGAGAGCCGGCGACTGTCCTGAAAACTGTCATCCCGGACTTGATCCGGGATCCATGGCGGCGTGAGGCAGTTCCACTTCAGCGGTACTGATCCTCAATACGCGACCACTCGTCCATCCCCACAATGGTCTTGTATTCCTCAAACGACACCCCGGTACCCGTCAGCGCCATCTGCCCGCTGGCAATGTCCCTGAGCGTCTCCTGCATGTTGCGCGTGGCGCGCATCATCAGCGACGTGCCGTAGATCACGATGCGAAAGCCCAGCTCCTCCAGCTCTGCAGGCTTGAGGATGGGTGTGCGCCCGCCTTCCAGCATGTTGGCCAGCAGTGGTACATCAAAGGCGTTGCCGATCTGGCGCATTTCTTCCACCGACACCGGCGCCTCGATGAACAGGCCGTCGGCGCCTGCGCGCAGGTAGCGCTCGCCGCGCCGTAGCGCCTCGTCCATGCCCACCACCTCACGGGCGTCGGTGCGGGCGATGATGAAGGTGTCCGGCCGCATGCGCTCGCCGGCCGCAGCACGGATCTTGCCCTCCATCTCGGCCGTGTCCACCAGCGCCTTGCCGGCGATGTGGCCGCAGCGCTTGGGGCTGACCTGGTCTTCAAAGAACAGCGCCTGCGCGCCCAGCCGCTCCAGTGAATGGACCACATGCACCACATTCTTGTGGTCGCCATAACCATTGTCGGCATCGACCAGCACCGGCAGGTCGCTCACCGCCATGATGTCGCGGTAGGCGTCGGCAAACTCGCGGCCGCCCAGCAGGCCGATGTCGGGCAGGCCGTAGCGCACGCCCGCCACCGGGAAGCCGCCAATGAAATAGGCCTTGAAGCCAGCCTGCCTGATGAGCAGCGCCGACAGCGCGTCATGCGCGCCGGGCAGCACCAGGGGCCGCTCGCTTGCGACCAGTTCACGGAAGGTGCTCATTCGAATTTGACTCCTGCATCACGGATGACCTTGCCCCATTTGACCGCATCTTCACGCATCAGGCTGGACAATTCGTCGGCACGGCCGGAGGCGGCTTCCGCGCCCTGCGCCGCCATCTTTTCCTGCACGTCCGGCGCAGCCAGGGCG
>CAZFKW010000056.1:10243-13752 GCA_964519795.1 uncultured Ramlibacter sp.
CTCGGTGACCCGATGTCATTGCAGCGCTCGCTGCGCAGCCAGGGCGCGCCCCAGTTCGGTACTCAGCCGGGCCAGGGTGTCGGGCGGGGTTGCAGCAGGCGCCACAAAGCCGAACCAGGTCACGCCTTCAAATCCGGGCAGTCCGGACTCTGCCACAGTGGGCAGCTCCGGCGCCAGCGCCGAACGCTTCGCGCCGGTCACCGCCAGCGCCTTGAGCTTGCCTGCGCGTGCCTGGGGCAGCGTCCAGGTGATGGAGTCGAACTGGAAGCCGATCTGGCCTGACACCACATCGGCCAGTGCCTGCACCCCGGTCTTGTAGGGCACGTGAACCGCCTGCACACCACTGCTGGACTTGAACAGCTCACCCACCAGGTGGGTGATGGTGCCGTTGCCGCTGGAGGCAAAGCTCAGCTGGCCAGGTTTTGATTTGGCAAGCTGCACCAGGCCCTTGACGTCCGACACGCCCAGCGTGTTGCTCACGATCAGCACGTTCGGCGCACGGGCCACCAGGCCAACCGGGGCAAAGTCCTTCACCGCGTCATAAGGCAGCTGCGGTTTGGCAATGGGCAGGATGCCGTGGGTGCTGGTGGTGGCCATCAGGATGGTGTAACCATCGGCAGGCGACTTGGCGACCTGCTCGCTGGCAATCGCGCCGGCGGCGCCCGGGCGGTTTTCAATGACGAAGGTCTGGCCCATGGCCTCACCCATTTTCTGGCCGATGAGCCGGGCCACCACATCGGTGGAGCCGCCTGCGCCAAAAGGGACCACAATCTTGATCGGGCGCGAGGGGAAACCCTGGGCGAGCACGGGCGACAATGCCAGGAGGGTGGCAACGGCAACTGCGGATTGCAGGAAGTATCGGGTTTTCATGAGGGTCTCCTTTGTTTGCGACGTGCAACCTTAACGGCGCGACCCGCCTGTGGAAAATGGTGAATTTGGATGGCCGGGCCATGCATGGAATCGATAGCCTGGCGCGCCCCGGACCACCAGTACCTGGTCAACGCACACTAACCGGCACCCCCTGATGGACCTTTCCCGCATCGACCTGAACCTGCTGGTGGTGTTTGAAGCCGTCGTCTCGGAAGGCAGCGTCTCGCGCGCCGCGCGGCGGCTGCACCTGTCGCAGAGCGCGCTCAGCCATTCGCTGGCGCGCCTGCGCGATGCCTTCGGCGACCCTGTGCTGGTACGCAACGGCCGCGCCATGGAAGTGACGCCGCGCGCGCTGGCGGCACTGCCCGAAGTGCGCTCCTTGCTCGTGCAGGTAGGCCGGCTGTTCGCCCACGGCGGCCGGTTTGACCCGGCAACGGCCGACCGCAGCATCCATATCGGTGCATCGGACCACGCATCGGCGCTGGTGCTGTCGGGCCTGGTAGCCCGCGTCCGCGCGGAGGCGCCAGGCATCCGGCTGCGGGTCCACCACGCGGGCCGGTTCGACTCACCTGACATGCTCCGCTCGGGCCGGCTGGACCTGGCGCTCGGGGTGTTCAACAACCTCACGGCCGACCTGGGCTCGCAGCCGCTGCTGTCGGAGCCCTACATGTGCGCCGTGTCGCGCAGCGGCGGTGCGCCTGTGCCGCTGACAGAAAAGGCCTATCTCGAAGCCGAACACATCAATGTGCTGGTGCAAGGCGACACACTGGGGCTGATCGATGAAGCGCTGGCACGGCAGGGGCTGGCCCGGCGCATCGCGCTGACGGTGCCGCACTTCAGCACCGCGCTGGCGCTGCTGGCCGATGCGCCGCTGGTGTACACCGGGCCGGCGGGGCTCTTCAGGGGCGCGCCCAGAAACCTGCGTGTGTTCAAGCCGCCGATCGACCTGCCTGAGTTCCGCACCCAGCTCGCCTGGTCGCAGCGCAATGAGAATGATGAAGGCCTCAAGTGGCTGCGTGATTGCATCTCCAACATGGATTGCGGCTCAAGGCCGCAATGACAGACCTGTTGTCATTGCGGACTTGACTCGTTTGGACCTGACTCGTTTGTCATCCCGGACCTGATCCGGGATCCACCGTGGGCTTATGCGATGCTGCTTCAACCCTGCTTCCGCTCGTCCTCTTCTTCGCCGCCCGGCCAGTCGCGGATATAGGCCTTGAGCATCTTGTTCTCGAAGTTCTGGCTGTCCACCACCGCCTTGGCCACGTCATACAGGCTGATCACGCCCATGAGCATGCGGCTGTCCATGACCGGCATGTAGCGCGCATGGCGCTCCAGCATCATGCGGCGGACTTCGTCAAGCTCGGTTTCACTCGTGCATGTGAGGGGATGGTCATCCATGGCGCTGCGCACCGTGGTATTGCCGACCACGCCGCCATGCTTGACGATGCACTGGATGACTTCGCGGAAGGTCAGCATGCCCGTCAGCTCGCCATGGTCCATGACGACGAGTGAGCCAATGTCTTTGTCGGCCATGACGTCGATGGCCTTGGCAAGCGGCTCGTCGCCGGTGACGGTGTACAGGGTATTGCCCTTGACGCGCAGGATGTCGCTGACTTTCATGGTGTTCTCCTCTGGGTCAACCGGCGCCCGCCTGAATGGCCGGCATGCTCTGAAATATAGCCCACAATATCTGCATTCAACGCCTGACGGCGCGGCAGGTCAAGTCCGCCGGCGTACGCAGGCCATCTATTTCAGGAGACTTCATGCCCGGCTATTCAGATCCCGGATTCGACACGCTGGCCCTGCATGCCGGCGCCTCGCCCGACCCGGCCACCGGCGCGCGCGCCGTGCCCATCCATCTGACCACCTCGTTCGTCTTCGAGTCCAGCGACCATGCGGCCGCCCTGTTCAACCTGGAGCGCGCAGGCCATGTGTATTCCCGCATCAGCAACCCGACCAATGCGGTGCTGGAGCAGCGGGTGTCGGCGCTGGAAGGCGGCATCGGTGCCATTGCCACTGCGAGCGGCCAGGCGGCGCTGCACCTGAGTGTGGCGACGCTCATGGGTGCGGGCTCGCACATCGTGGCGTCCACGGCTCTTTATGGCGGCTCGCAGAACCTGCTGCACTACACCATGCGGCGCTTCGGCATTGACACCACTTTCGTGAAGCCGGGCGACATTGATGGCTGGAAGGCTGCGGTGCGGCCCAACACCAGGCTGTTCTTCGGCGAGACCGTGGGCAACCCGGGGCTGGACGTGCTGGACATCCCGGCGGTCGGCGCCATTGCCCACGAGGCAGGCGTTCCGCTACTCGTCGATTCGACGCTTACATCCCCTTACCTGATGAAACCGCTGGAGCTTGGAGCCGACCTGGTCTACCACTCGGCCACCAAGTTCCTGTCGGGCCACGGCACCGTCATTGGCGGCATTGTGGTGGACGGCGGCATGTTCGACTGGGACGGTCCACGCGCCGGCGGTCGCTTTGCGGAGCTGACCGAGGCCTACGACGGCTTCCACAACATGGTGTTCACCGAGGAGAGCACGACAGGCGCCTTCCTGCTGCGCGCGCGGCGCGAAGGCCTGCGCGACTTTGGCGCCTGCATGAGCCCGCACACCGCCTGGCTGATCCTGCAGGGC
>CAZFKW010000057.1:0-8359 GCA_964519795.1 uncultured Ramlibacter sp.
TGACATAGGCACGAAGCTGGCGCAGGCCCTGGCTGACAGGGCGCGTGCCGGCGTGAAGGTGCATGTGCTGTTGGACTGGGTGGGCAGCGGGCGCATTGACGACGCGCTCATTGACACGATGACTGATGCGGGCGTGGAAGTCGAGCGCTTTCATCCACTGCGCTGGTACAACCTCGGGCGCATGAACAACCGGACCCATCGCAAACTGCTGATCGTCGATGGCAAGGTCGGGTTCACCGGGGGCGTGGGAATCGCTGAAGTCTGGACCGGTCAAGCCCAGGATCCGGACCACTGGCGCGACTCGCACTTCCGGGTGGAGGGTCCGGTCGTGGCCCAGATGCAGGGCGTGATGCTGGACAACTGGATCAAGACCACGGGCCGGGTCCTGCACGGCCCCGAATACTTCCCCACGATAGAGCCTGCCGGCAACCAGGCGGCGCAGATGTTCTCCAGCTCACCGAGCGCAGGCGCGGAAAGCATGCTGATGATGTACCTGCTGTCAATCACGGCGGCAACGCGCAGCATCGACATCTCCAGTGCCTATTTCGTGCCCGACGACCTGACGCAGCAGGCGCTTGTCGCGGCCATCCGGCGCGGCGTGCAGGTGCGCATCATCACGCCGGGCAGGCACATGGATGCCGACACCGTCAGGCGCGCCTCGCGCGGCTTGTGGGAGCCGTTGCTGGAAGCCGGGGCCAGGATGCACGAGTACCAGCCCACGATGTACCACTGCAAGGTCATGATCGTGGACGGCGTCATGACAACCGTGGGGTCCACCAACTTTGACGTGCGGTCCTTCAGCCTGAATGACGAAGCCAACCTGAACATCTATGACAGGGACTTCGCGGCCCGCCAGACCGCGGTGTTCGAGGCGGACCTGCAACGGTCCAGGCGCATCACCCTGCACGACTGGCGCAACCGGCCGTTGAGCGAGAAGGTGCATGAGCATGTTGCGGCCTGGTTGAGGCCGATTCTCTGACCCGGTTGTGCCGGCCCGGCGTCACCGAAGGATCGCGGGCGATGTTCTCCCGGATCCCGGCGATGCCCGCAGCCATAACACCAGGTTATTGTTCGTGCTCACAATGGCAGACACGGACCACGCGCCAGCCCGTAGTATGGAACCCATGTCAGCTACCGTACCCAGGATGCCGTCCGGCATCGCCAAGAGAGCGTCCGCAACGCGCCACGCAGCGGCCCACACCGGCCGCACCACCGGCAAAGCCATTGTCGTTGGCGCTGGTGTGGTCGGCTGCAGCACTGCGCTTGCGCTCGCTGACGAGGGATGGGAGGTCGCGCTGTTTGACAGCCAGCCTGGTCCCGGCCTTGGCACAAGCCAGGCCAATGGCGCCCAGCTGAGCTACAGCTATGTCGAGCCGCTGGCGACGCCTGCCACGCTCGCCAAGATCCCGTCCCTGCTCTTCAGCCCGGCATCGCCGTTCAGCATGCGGCTGCGTGCCGATGTGCACCAGTGGAGCTGGCTCGTCCGCTTCCTGCTCGCCTGCAACGGCCGGCAGGTCAGGCAGACGACCCGCACGTTGCTGGACCTGGCGCAGGTCAGCCGCGACACGCTGGACGGCTGGCTGGAGCAATACAACTGGAACTGCGACTACGCGATGCCCGGCAAACTGGTGCTGTTTCCCGACCAGGCTTCGCTGGATGGTGCGCGCGCCCAGATGGAGTTCCAGGCCACATTGGGCAGCAGGCAGGAAATCCTGTCCGCTGCCGGCTGTGTGGCCAGGGAGCCCGCGCTGGCCGGTTATGCCGGCGCGATTGCCGGCGGTGTCTGGACGGCTGACGAGTGCGTCATTGACCCCCTGCTGTTGACCCAGGCGATCACGGCGACGCTGGATTCACAGGGCCATTCCCTGCATTTCGGCATGCCCGTGACTTCCCTGGTCGTGGCCGGGGGCCGTGTTTGTGGCGTGCGGACTGCGGGCGGAGAAACGACTGCCGATGCCGTGGTCATCTGCTCCGGCGTGCAGGCCAACTTGCTGACGGCCGGCCTGTCTCCCCGGCTTCCGTTGTACCCGATCAAGGGCTACAGCGTGACGCTGGACGTCATAGATTCTGCGGCTGCGCCCCGGGCCAGCGTCACCGATGCCAGCCGCAAGCTGGTGTTTGCCAGGCTGGGTGACCAGTTGCGCGTGGCCGGCCGCGCCGAACTGGTCGGCTACAGCACTGACATTGCGCAGCGGGCGATCGACGAACTGCTGGAGGGGACACGGGCTGTGTTTCCTGACGCGCGGTGGGCGGACGATATCCAGCCCTGGGCCGGCCTGCGCCCCAGCACCCCGACGGGACTGCCCGTATATGGCCCTGCGCGCACCCCCGGTCTGTTCGTCAATGCCGGGCACGGCGCGCTGGGGCTGACGCTGGCTGCGGGGTCGGCCGCGCGGGTGGCCTCGCTCATGAGCCAGGCGTACTTGGCAGCCTGAGCACTTGCCCGCCAATGTGGCGGATGCGGGCGAATGCCGCCGGCCTTCTCAGTCGCCTCCGGTGTGCCTGGACAGTTCTTCAGTCAGGCACTTGATGAAGCCATTCATGATGTCCGTGACCGCCGCGTCCTTGAGCATCAGCACACACACCGGAAACCTGATCGCCGGCTCCAGCGGCAGCACCTTGAGATCGGGGCCGCAGTTGGCGGCGCTGGCCGAATCGATCAGCGCGATGCCGTGGCCGAGTTCGGCCAGTCGCAGGCCGATGTGGTAGGTCTGCACCGCAGTCTGGCTCTGCGGCCAGTGATGATGCCCGGCGCAGCGCGCATAGATCTGGCCCAGCGGGTCCTTGCCGGACATCTCGATCAGCTCCATGGTCGACAGGGCCTCGGGTGACACGCTCTTGTGCCGGGCGTACTTGCCCAGGCTGGCGGGCCTGCCTGCGGCCACCAGGCGCAATTCGCCGATACAGAGGCTGTCCACAAAAGGATGTGGCGGCGGGTCGAAGGCAATCCCGATGTCGATCTCGTGCATCAGCAGCTTCTGGGTGATGTCGTCCAGGTGCGCGCTGCCCAGTTCGGTGCGCATCTGGGGGAACAGCTTGCGGGCATTCGTATGGGCCTCCGGCAGGATCGCCAGGGCCAGGGCCGGCACTGCGGCGATGCGCACCGGCCGGTCGTCGCCCAGCTTGAGGTTTCGCGCCAGCTTGCGCACCGACTCCAGCGAGGTTGACGCGCGCTCGACCATCGGCGCAAGTGCGCGGGTCTCGGCCGTCGCGATCAGACGGTTGCCCTGCCGCTTGAACAGTGCAAACCCGACGGTGGACTCGGCATGCTGCAGCGTCCGCGTGACTGCCGGCTGCGACACATGCAGCAGCCGCGCCGCGCCGCTGACACTGCCGGTGCGCAGGATGGCCTGCAGCACCTCGATCTGGCGTGTTCTCATGACTGCCAGTCTAGCAACATGGGGACAGGGGCGTCCGTCACTCGCCCAGGACCACACCCTCGCGCCGGGGGTCGGCGCCGCCGACCAGACCTGCGGGGGTCACCACGATGCCCTGCAGCCCGCTGGTGAACTCGATGGCATTGACCTCATGGCCCATGGCGCGAAGCGGCGTCACAAGCTTTTCCAGTTCGGTGCCCTTTTCCACTTCGGTGGCGCGGTTGCGGCTTCCCATGTTGGGCAGGGAGATGGCCTGCTGGATGTCCAGCTTCCAGTCCAGCACTCCGACCAGCGTCTTGGCTACATAGTTGATGATCGCGCTGCCGCCGGGCGAGCCGGCCGTCATGAGCAGCTTGCCCTTGTCGTCAAACACCAGTGTGGGCGCCATCGAGCTGCGCGGCCGCTTGCCGCCTTCCACACGATTGGCCACAGGCCTGCCTTCATCTTCCGGGTTGAGTGAAAAATCGGTGATCTGGTTGTTCAACAGGAAGCCGCGCACCATGATGCGGCTGCCGAACTGCGACTCGATGGTGGTGGTCATGGACACGGCGTTGCCGTCCCTGTCGATGACCGATATGTGGCTGGTGGCGGGGACTTCGGAGTTCTCGTCGGGACTCCACGCCGCCTTCACGCCGGCCGGCACGCCATGCACCGCACGCTTCATGCTGCTCTCCGGCTTGACCAGTGCGCCGCGCGACTTGAGGTAGTCGGGCGCCACCAGCGCCTGGGTCGGTACATTGACGAAGTCCGGGTCGGCAACATAGTAGTCGCGGTCTGCATAGGCCAGGCGCCCGGCTTCGGAGAACAAATGCACGGCTTCGGTGGAGTTGGGACGCACCTGCGCCATCGGGAACTGCTCAAGCACCCCCAGGATCGCGAGCACGGCGATGCCGCCCGACGAAGGCGGCGGCATGCCGCAGACCTTGTAGGTACGGTAGTTGCCGCACACCACGTCGCGCTGCTTGGCGGTGTACTGCGCAACGTCGGACTCGGTCATGTCGCCGGGCCTACGGTGGCCAGTGACGGCGGCCACAATGTCGCGAGCGATCTCGCCCTTGTAAAACGCGTCCGGGCCTTCTTTTGCCACGCGGCGCAATGTGGCTGCGAATGCCGGGTTCTTCAGGATGGTTCCGACAGCCAGGGGCGAGCCGTCAGGGTTGAAGAAATACGCGCGGGTGACGGGGTCATCCAGCAGCAGCTTGTCGCCGGCAATCTGCACATGCAGCCGGGGCGATACCGGAAAGCCCGCCTCTGCCAGCCTGATCGCCGGCTCGAACAGCCTTGCCCATGGCAACTTCCCCTGTTGCCGGTGGGTCAGCTCCATGACCCGCAACAGGCCGGGGACGCCGACCGACTTGCCTGAGTTCACGGCGTCACGAAAGGGCACGGGCTTGCCATTGGCAGCCATGAAGCGGTCCGGCTGCGCCGCAGCGGGTGTCGTCTCGCGGCCGTCAAAAGCGGTGATGCCTTTTTTTGCGGCTTCGTAGCTGACGATGAAGGCGCCACCGCCGATGCCCGACGACTGCGGCTCGGTCAGGTTGAGCATCAACGCCGCGGCAATGGCCGCGTCAATGGCATTGCCGCCGGCCTTGAGGATTTCGTCGCCTGCGGCAGATGCATGCGGATTCGCTGTTGCGATCATGAACTGCTTTGCGGTGACGGCCTTTTTGGCGGTGAAGCCGGACCCCGCTTCCGGTGCGGCATCCTGCGGGGCGAGTTGCGCCAATGCTGAAGTGCCGGACAGGGAGGAAGCGAGGCACAGGATGCCGGCTGCTGCGATGGAGTGAAGATGGAACAAGGAAACCTCCGGAAGTTCTGCTGGATGTGATGGATTGCCGCGCGTGCTAGCGGCCTGCCAGGTGGCGGTCAAGAAATTCACGGATGCGCTGGTAGGCGGCGGCGCGCGCCGCCGGCTCGCCACCCACATGGACGGGGTGTCCGCTGCGGATCACGTCGTTGCGCACCCTGACCGGTGTGGTCATGTCAAAACCGTGGTGCGCGCCGGGGTACACCACGATCTCCACCGGCTCGCCACGTGCGCGGCTGCGCTCGGCAAGATTCCTGCACGGAAGGGCGGGTGTCCAGTCATCAAGCTCACCCGCCAGGATGAGCAAAGGCCCATAGGCACTGAAATCAGGCCGTTTGGCCAGCGTGGTGCTGCAGCCGGGGTACATGGCCACCGACGCGGCAAAGCCGGTGCGCCCCTCTGACTTGTGCTCCAGCGTCGCGTCCATTACCTGGACTGCGTTGGTGCCGCCATGCGAGAACCCGATGGCGCCGATGCGGCCGGGGATCACGTCAGGCCGCTTGTTCAGGTAGTCGATGGCACCAAACGCGTCCAGCACGCGCTGCTCTTCCTTGATGCTGCGCGCCTTGATGGGCGTTGTGCATATCTCGGACTCGCCGCGCGGATTGAAGCTGTCCACCAGCAGCACGCCGTAGCCCATGCCGGTGAGCAATGCAGCCATGTTGCGAAAGCGCGAGGTGACCTTGCCTCTGCGATCCAGCGCGCCCGAGCAGCCATGGAACATCACGACGGCTGTGTACCGCTCCTTGCCCTTGGGTTTGTACAGGTAGCCATCAATTGGCAGGGGGCTGTTCGAGTCCCAGTTGTCCAGGCTGGGGAAGGTCACTTTCTCCTGCGCCTGCGCCGCCGCAACAGCAGCCAGCGCGAGCGCCAGGGCAGCGACGAACCCGGTGCTTCTTTTCATCGGTTGAATCCCTGGATCAGCAGGCTGAAGCGGCGGGTCACGGCCAGTGTGGGCGGCAGCTCACCATAGGACATGATCTCCGACAGGATGCGCTCTGCAGCGCCGCGTACGGTGTTGAACTTCAGTTCGTCCTGCGACAGCGTCGCGGGCGGGAGCTGCATCGGGAACGGGAACCACGGTGGCCGCAGGTCCAGCGCGCCGGACTCGCTGTTGCCCACGCGCACCAGACTGAAGCCCGACACCTGGCTGATTTCCGCGCCGCTCCAGTTGAGCAGCCCTGCCGCGCCTTCGCCAATGCCGATGCTCGTGCCCTTGGTGAGCTGGGCGATGCTGAGCACTCCGCCCGCGCTTGCGATGCGCGCCGAGCCGGTTCCGGACGGCGTGGCATCGTAGTTGTCCGCGCGGAAGCTGATGTTGCCGGCGCCCGTGGCCTCGATGATGGCCTGCTGCTCCGTCGGCCGGATCACGATCGCGCCACCCGTCGCCGAGGAGCCGCTGATGGTGATGTCTCCCGAGTTGGTCAGCACGCTGTCGCGGCCGGTCGAGCTGATATAGAAGCCGTGTCCGCTGGACAGGGCGGTACCTGCCAGGTTGACCGCGCCGCTGTCCGACTGGATGGTATTGGTGCCTGAGCCCAGGTTGATGCCGTGGTCACCGCCTTTGCCGGTTATGTCCAGCCGGCCGCTGACGGTCCGGACAGTATTCGTGCCGCTGGTGCCCATCGAGAAGCCGTTGCCGGTGCCTGCCGCATGGCCCGCAATGTCGATGCTGCCGCTGCCTGTGGCTTCGATGGTGCTGGACCCGGACCCCATGATGACCGCACTGCCCTCGCCGGCGGACTGGCCGCGTACCGTGAGGATGCCGTCGGCCACGCGCAGTGTGTTGTTGCCGGAAGTGGCCATGCTGAGCCCGAAGCCGGTCGCGCCCTGGGCCGTGCCGTTGACCGTGATGTTGCCGCTGCCGCCGGCTGCGACAAGGTTGGTGCCGGTGCCCATGGACACGCCGTTGCCGGCGCCCTGTGAAGTGCCGTTGAGCACGATGCCACCCGCGCCCGAGAGGATGGCGTTGTTGCCGGAAGCCATTGCCAGGCCCGCCGCCTGCGCTGCGGTGGCATTGACTTCAATGCTGCCGGCGCCTGAGCGGATGGTGTTGTTGCTGCTGCTGCCCATGGACATGCCGCTGGCGCTGCCGGTGTTGACGGCGTTGATGATGATGTCGCCACCCAGCGTGGCCTCGATGGTGTTGGTGGCCGGGTCGCCGCCCGATATCACGCCGAAGCTCAATGCGGACGTGGAGCCTGCGGCTGTTGCGTTGACGGTCAGCACGCCGTCGGCCACGCGCAAGGTGCTGGTGCCTGCCGTCTTGCTGGCCGTCCCCAGGCTCACTGCATTGCCCAGTGGGGCGTTGCCGTTGATGGTGAGGTTGCCTGCGCCGCCGGTGGCCACGGTGTTGGTGCCACTGGACATGGCCAGGCCATCCCCATCGCCGAGCGCCCGGGCATCGATCGTGATGTTGCCACCACCGGTTGTGATGGCGTTGGCGCCCGACGTCATTGAGATGCCCGTACCGTCCCCGGCGCCTGTGCCGTTGATGGTGATGTTGCCGCTGGTAGTGGCGATGTTGTTGGTGCCGCCGGTGCCGATGGACACGCCATTGGCCGCGCCCGAAGCGGTCCCCGTGATGGCAACATTCCCCGAGCCGGTGGCCTCCGCGTCGCCCGATGCGCCGAGCGGGATGAACTCGCGGCCCAGCCGGTAGGACACACGGGTGTGTGTGAGTCCGGCACGCAGTCCGCTGCCCCCGACGGGGACTGAACCTGAAAGCGTGTAGGCCGTCATGTCCTGGAACGAGGTGATGGCGCGCAGCGAAAACGCTTCACCCACACCAAACCAGTCGTTCAGGCCGACGTCGACCAGGAAGCGGTTGCGGCCTGTGTAGCGGCTGCCGGTGTTGTCATAGCCCGCCTGCGCATGGACGGCCGCGTTCTCCCTGACCTGGACCACCAGGTCCGCTGTACCTGGTGCCTTGCCGGGCCGCAGCACCGAGCGCACCACAACGCCGGGCTGGTCGGTGAGCACGAGCAGGGCACGTTCAAGGTCCGCCTCGCGGATCACCTGGCCGCGCGCGAGGCCAGACAGGAAGGACTGGATGCGGCCTTCCTTCAGCCGGGTGGTACGTGCGCGCTCAACCTTGACTTCTCCCAGCGTTCCCTCCTGCACGGCTATGGTGACGCGACCGTGCCGGATGTCCTGCGGCGGCAGGATGGCGCGA
>CAZFKW010000057.1:8369-13649 GCA_964519795.1 uncultured Ramlibacter sp.
GCGAGCCACGATGTAGCCCCGGCTGCGGTACAGCTGCGTGACGCGGGCCGACGCATCCGCCAGCTGGCTGTAGGCCAGGTCGTTTCCGGTGAGGGGTGCCAGGGCGGCGGCCAGTTCGCGGCTGTCGATGGAGTTGTTGCCCGTGAACTCGAACGCCGTCACGGTGACGCGCATGTTGCTGTCAGGGCCGGGGGGGCGCTGGGGGTCTGCGGGTCGCTCGATGGTGGCTGGCGGGGAGGGCTGTGGCGCGCCGGGAACCTGGCGCTCCCTGACTGAATCCAGCAGGCGGCCGGCGTCGGGAGCCTGGGCCAGAGCACCGCACCCGGCCAGCGCCAGGATGCTGCCGGCGAGTGTGCCAAGCCTTGGCCTGAACCGTTGAAGTGAACGCTTGTTTCGCATGGCGCGCTTTCGGTGAAGGTGCAACAGGACCCGCCCAACCGGGATCTGGCGGTCGTTTTGATGTTTCATGCTATGCCGTGGCTGCGCCGCGCGTGCATACGAATACGGGCGGGATGTATAAATGTACGGCTTTGGTTCCGGCAATCTGGCTGCAACCGGCCTCACCAGCGGGCTGGCTGGCATTGCCGTGACCTGGGGCGCGGACGGAACGCCTGTCTACAGAGGTGCCGCCGACAAGCGGCGCAACGGCGGCGCGAGCGGGTACTGAATCCGCCTAAGCTCTCGCAACGAGGGCAATGGCCGGCCGTAACCGCCTTGCGGGTTCAGCGACCAGGCCCGGCGCACCTGATGGAGAGGGTGATCCGGATGCCGGCGTCAAGGCGCTTGCGGTACCGTCGTGCCTGGAACGCAGCGCGTCGTAGAGCTGCGTGCGCAGCCAGCGGTGTGGTTTGCTGTTCTGCGTACGTTCGTGCCAGAGGATGTTGACGGGCACAGACGGCCAGACGAAGCCTGCAGGCAGGGGGATGGCCTTGATGCGCGGGTTTGCGCGCACCAGCTGCTCGGCCTGCGCCTGGCTGACGGTTGCCAGCCGGTCGGTCCGGGCGAGCAATTCCGCGCAAAGCGACCATGAGTTCACCACAGTCTTCATGCGTGCGGAGAAGTCGTTGTGGCAAAGATTCGCGTCAACCGGGTCGTTTTGCCCCTGGTGCCTGCGCAGCGATGCAACCACGATGTGTTCTTCTGCCAGGTACTGGGCCAGGGAGATGGATTGGCCCAGTCTTGGATGCTCCGCGCTCAGGCAGCAATGGGTGAGATGGTAGTGGCGCACCGTCTCCACCCGGATGTCCCGGGCTTCGGGCGGGGGGTCCATCGAGCCGCACACCAGCTCCACACTGCCTTCGCGGAGGTCCCTCAGGTCCTGCGGTCCGTTGTGCGGGGAGTGGATGTCGATCGTCATGTGGGGGGCCGCGCCGGTCACGGTGCGGAAGAACTCCGCCAGAGCGGTCTCGACAGAAGTCTCGCAACATGCCATGACGATGTGCGCGTCGCTGTATCCCGGTTCGAAAGCGGCCGGTTCGGCAAGGTCCTCCCACATGTCGACGATTTCCTGGAGGCGGCCGAGCGCGCCGCGGGCAAACGGCGTGGGTACATAGCCGCTGTTCTCCCTGATGCACAGGGGGTCGCCCATGATGTCCCGAAGCCGGGCAAGCGCCTGGCTGGCGGCCGATGGTGTGACCTGCATGCGTCTGGCAGTCTCGGTCAGGCTCTGGCACTCCATGAGTGTGCAGAAAAGGGATAGCTGTTTGATGTCAACGTTTTTCATCAGGAGTGTCCGGAAGGGCCCTCAGTGGCGCTCAGCTCAATGTAGTGGCCGGCACGCGCAGGGGGAACCGGCCAGATGGCCACGGCTGGGCGGCCTTGCGAACCGGGCCGCCGTTCATCAGCGCCCGTGGGACTTCAGTGCCCGCTGTCTTTCTGGGCGAGAGCCGCCTGGTACAGCTTGTTCTTCGATCCGCCGGTGATCTCGGCGGCGAGTCTTGCCGCCGTCTTGAGCGGCATTTCCGGCAGCAACAGCTTGAGCACGCGCAGGCCGCCATCGACTGCCACGATCTCCTGTTGCGCGGGATGAACCACGACCACGAACTCGCCCCGGGTACGTTGGGCGCCGGCGGACAGCCAGGCGTAGGCGTCGCGAGCAGCCACCGTGGCGATTTCCTCGTACTGCTTGGTCAGCTCGCGCGCGAAGGTGACGGGGCGCATGTCCAGCACGGCCAAAGCGCGCGCCAGTGCCTCGATGCGGTGCGGCGCTTCCAGCAGGACGACGGCCCGCGGCTGCCCGGCAATCCCCCGGATGGCTGAGTCTCGCTCGGCGGCCTTGCCGGGCAGAAAGCCTTCAAACACGAAAGACCCGCCATGGACGCCGTCCGCCAGGCTCGCTGCCGCACTCAGTGCCGTAGTAATGCTGCTGGCTCCAGGCAGGGGCACCACCCGCAGGCCCGCCCGGTGTACGGCGGCGACGAGCCTGCCTCCCGGGTCGCTGATGGCGGGCGTGCCGGCGTCGCTTGCATAGGCCACGCGCCGGCCCTGCTGCAGCCGCGCCACCACGGCCTGCGCGCCTTCGCTCTCGTTGTGCTGGTGCACTGCCATGAGCTGCGCGCCGGCCTTGTCGATACCGTAGGCGCGCAGCAGGGCCTGGGTGTGGCGAGTGTCTTCGCAGGCGATGCAGTCAACCAGATCCAGCACATGCAGGGCCCGCAGGCTGATGTCGGCCAGGTTGCCGATGGGCGTGGCCACGACATAGAGCGCACCTTGCGGATAATGCTGCGACGCCGCCGCGTCGCGCGCGGCATTCAGGGCAGAAGCGAAAGAAGCGCTCACATGGATATCCTCAAAAAGAAGGCGGCACGACCCGGCGGCGCTCCCGCCAAAGCCGCCACAGCCACGACCAGGCAGGCTGGCGACGCCGCAGAAGCCACTGCGCTGGACCACCTGCAGGAGGCGGGCCTGCGCCTTGTGCAGCGCAATTATCGGACGCCCGGACGCGGTGGTGGGGAAATCGACCTCATCATGCGGGAACGCGACGGCACGCTCGTGTTCGTCGAGGTGCGCAGCCGCAAGGGATCCTCGTATGGCGGAGCGGCGGCAAGCGTCAGCGCGCTCAAGCAGCGGCGTATCATTTTTGCAGCGCGCAGCTACCTCATGCGGCTGACCGCGCTGCCGCCTTGCCGCTTCGATGTGGTGAGCCTTGAGGCCGGGCGGATTGACTGGTTGAAGGCAGCCTTTGACGCAGGTTGACGAACCGGGTGGCCTAACGCGATGGCATGTCCCTGGCTGAATAGCCCAGGCTGACAGTCGCATCGGCAGGTATCGGTGGCATGCTGTCGTTCCACCTTTCCCAAGCGGCGCGCATGGCGGCCAGCCGGCCGGGCTCGCGCGGCGCGAGGTTGGCCCGCTCACGCTCGTCAGCGGGAATGTTGAACAAGTAGTCGTTGCCGTCCACCCGCAGGTACTTCCAGTCGCCGTCGCGCAGGGCGCGCTGGCCCCGGTGGTTCATTCGCCAGTGCAGCGGGCGTTCAAAGCAGTGTTGCGCATTGCGCAGGACCGGCAGCACCGACACGCCATCCAGCGGATACGCTGCGTCCGCCGCAACCCCGGCCGCTTCCAGCAGGGTGGCCGACCAGTCCATGGTCATGCATGGCTGCGCGCTCACACCGCCGGGATGGATGCCGGCGGGCCAGTGGGCGATCCAGGGCACGCGGATGCCGCCCTCCGTCAAGTCCATCTTCCCGCCCACCAGCGGCCAGTTGTCCGAGAAGCGTTCGCCGCCGTTGTCGCTGGTGAAAACGACAAGGGTGTTGTCAGCCTGGCCATTGCGCCGCAATGCTTCCATGAGCCAGCCGATGCCCTCGTCCATGTGGCCGATCATGCGGCGGTAGGTGTGGATGTTGCCGCCGTGCAGGTGGAACAGGTTGTTCTTCACCTCCTGTGCCAGCGCGGCGTCCTCACGCGTCTCCCAGGGCCAGTGCGGGGCGGTGTAGTGCAGGCTGAGGAAAAACGGGGCATCCTGGTCCGCCATGCGGTCGGCATAGTCGACGGCGCGGCGCGAAATCAAGTCGGTGAGGTAACCTTCCTGCCGGTGCTCCTGTTCGCCCAGGAACAGGTCATGGTTGCCGCGCGAGTCGCAATGGGTGAAGTAGTCCACACCGCCCGACATCGGGCCGAAGAACTCCTCATACCCGGAGCGCAAGGGGCCGAACGACGGCGGATAGCCCAGGTGCCATTTGCCGATGAGCGCGGTGCGGTAGCCCGCCCCGCGCAGCAGCGAGGGGAGCGTCGCGTGTTCCGGCGGCAAGCCCAGCGTCGCGCTGCCGCGACTGGCGCTGTTGATGGGTTCCTCTGCGGCACCGCGCAGCCGGTACTGATAGCGCGCGGTCATCAACGCGAAGCGTGTCGGCGAGCACACAGGCGAGTTGGAATAACCCTGGGTGAAGCGGATGCCGGCGGCAGCCAGGCCGTCAAGCACAGGGGATACCGGAACCCGGCCGCCGTAGCAGCCGAGGTCGGCGTAACCCAGGTCGTCAGAAACGATGAAGATGATGTTGGGGCGCTGGCTCATGCGGGTTCGGGCCGCCTCAGTCAAGGCTGACGCCTGTGGCCTTTATCGGCTTTTCCCAGCGCGCAAGGTCGGCGCGCTGCGCGGCAGCGAGTTCGGCGGACGTGGACCCGATCGGGTCATAGCCGAGTTTCAGGAGTTTTTCCTTCATCTCCGGCTTCTTCACAGCACCGGCAACAGCCTTTTCCAGCTTGTCCAGCACCTGTGGCGGCAGGCCGGCCGGACCATACATGGCAAACCATGCGGTTGCCACCATGTCAATGCCCGATTCCTTGAGCGTCGGCACTTCGGGCACCTGCGGGTCGCGCTTGGCGCCAGTGACGGCGATGATGCGCACCTTGCCGTTACGATGCAGTTCGGCGGTTTCAGACACCACATCGAACTTGTAGCCGATGTGGCCTCCCAGCAACGCGGTATTGGCCGGCGCTCCACCCTGGAACGGGACGTGGGTGAAGGGTACGCCGGAACTCTGCTCCAGCAACACACCCATGAAGTGCGGCAGCGTTCCAAGGCCTGGCGAGCCGTAAGTGGCGCCCTTGGCGTCGGCCTTGGCCTTGGCCAGCATACCGGCCACGTCCTTCACGCCCGTGGCGGGTCCGGACACCACCCCGAACTGGAAGTCCGCAATGCGGGAAACCGGCGTGAAGTCTTTGACCGGGTCATAGTCCAGCTTCTTGTAGACGTGGGGGTACAGCACCATGGGGCCGCTGGGCAGCACGATGACCGTCTGGCCGTCGGGCTTGGCATTTTTCACGGCGGTCAACGCG
>CAZFKW010000058.1:0-3187 GCA_964519795.1 uncultured Ramlibacter sp.
CCTACAACAAGGACAACCAGGAAGACAAGGAGCCGCTGTTCGACACGGTGGACACGCTCAAGGACACGCTGCGCATCTTTGCCGAGATGGTGGGCGGCATCACCGTCAGGCCCCAGGCCATGGAACAGGCGGCCCTGCGCGGCTATGCCACGGCGACGGACCTCGCCGACTACATGGTCAAAAAAGGCCTGCCGTTCCGCGATGCGCATGAGGCCGTCGCCCATGCGGTGAAGGCAGCCATCTCGCACAACGTTGACCTCTCCGAACTGCCGCTGGCAGTGCTGCAGGAGTTCAACCCGAAGATCGGGAAAGACGTGTACGACGTGCTGAGCCTTCGCGGCTCATTGACCGCCCGCAGCACCCTGGGCGGCACTGCGCCGGACCAGGTACGGCTGCAGATTGCGCGGCACCGGGCGCGACTGGCCTGAGTGCGTCGTCGTACGCTGATCCGGGCGGGCTCCGCACCCGGTCAGTCCAGCACAAGCAGCGCGCGGAAGTCGTTCACATTCGTGTGCGTCGGGCCGGGGATCACGAGATCCCCAAGGGCACTGAAGTAACCGTAGGCATCGTTGCGGTCGAGGTAATGGTCGAGCTTCATGCCCAGCGCGGATGCACGAGCCAAGGTATCCGGCGCGACGAAGGCGCCGGCGTTGTCCTCCACACCGTCAATGCCATCCGTGTCGGCCGCGACTGCATACACACCCGCCTGCCCCTGCAGCGCCAGTGCCAGGCCCATGCAGAATTCGCCCGCCCGTCCGCCACGGCCCCTGGCTTCGCCGGGACGCAAAGGCCTGACCGTGACCGTCGTCTCGCCGCCCGAAAGAATCACGCAGGGCTTCTTCCAGGCGCCAGTGCCCCGCGCGACGGCGCGCGCCAGCGCCGCATGCACCTTGCCGACTTCGCGCGACTCCCCTTCCATCTCGTCGCTGAGGATATAGGCCTGCAGGCCCGCAGCGCGCGCAACGGCCGCGGCCGCCTCCAGGGACTGTTGCGGTGTCGCGATCATGTGCACCTCATGGCCCCCGAACACAGCGGCGCCAGGCTTGGGCGTTTCCAGCGCCCCGCGCTCCAGGTCACTCATGACTGCGGCTGGAACTTCAATGCCATAGCGGCGCAAGATGGCTAGCGCATCAGCGCAACTGGTTGCGTCCGGCACCGTCGGCCCGCTGGCAATGATGGAAGGGTCGTCACCCGGCACATCGCTGATGGTCAGCGTCACCACGCGTGCCGGCGCACAGGCTGCGGCCAGGCGCCCGCCCTTGATGCGCGAGAGGTGCTTGCGCACGCAGTTCATCTCGGAGATATTGGCACCGCTGTTGAGCAGCGCCTTGTTGATGCGCTGCTTGTCTTCCAGCGTCAGGCCTTCGGCCGGCAACGTGAGCAGCGCCGAGCCGCCGCCCGAGATCAGGCACAGCACCAGGTCGTCGGCAGTCAGCCCCTGCACCATGGCAAGAATGCGCTCAGCGGCTGCCAGCCCGGCCGCATCAGGCACAGGGTGCGAGGCCTCGACGACTTCAATGCGCTGCGGCACGCCGGAGGGACGAGGCGGTACGTGGTGGTAGCGCGTGACCACAAGGCCTTCCATGGGCGCGTCGGCGTGCCACAGCGCCTCGACCGCCTGGGCCATGGAACCGCCGGCCTTGCCGGCACCGACGACGATGGTCCGGCCTTTGGGCGGCGGAGGCAGGCAGGCTGCGGTGTTGTGCAGGGGCAGCGCGCGCTTGACAGCGGCGTCATACAGGTTTTGCAGAAACTCCCGGGGACTGGCGAAAGGGTCGCAGGTTTCTTTTTGCATTTGACTCTGTTCAGGCGCGAAAGCCCGGTGCCCGGCTGTCTGCAACGACGTGCAGTTCGCGCGAATTGGGTGGAATGAATATCTGCTGATAGTAGACGGGATCAACATCGCCCAGATAGGCGATCGCACGTATGGAAAGACACACCTGCCGGATGTCAACCTTCAGTGCCCGGGCAACCTCGGGCGGCGGAGCCTGCTGCCTCATGAACAGGTCCACTTTCTGGATCGCCTGACCGCTCGCGCGGAAAATGATTTCCTTGAAGTTCTCGCCATTGAGCTTTTTCAGGGGCAGCGTCGAGAAGACGGGCAGACGCACAGGGTCCACTACAAAGGTGCTGTGCACGTCGAACTCGGTCCCGATGCGGATGCGGCGGATGATTTCAAGCCCCTGTTGCGTGCCAAGAACCTCGGCCCACTCACCCGTGCCCCGGGTGGCGCGGCGTGAAAGGGTCTCGGGAAACACCGGAAGATAACCCCCGCCGGAGTCATCGACAAAGCGGCAATGAAACGGCTGCGACATCTCCGCGCCAACGCCGCGGCCTGCGATGAAAGCGCCCTGGCCCTGGCGGCGCTGGATGACGCCCTCGTCAGCAAGCTGGCGCAATGCACGCTGGATTGTGCCCAGACTGATGGGTAGCAGACCAGCAAGTTCCTGCTCATTGGGGACCCGGTCTCCCGGCACAAACTTGCCACTCGCAACGGAGTGCACCACTGCGTCACGCAGCGCCGTGTATTTGGGTACGCCCGGCCGGGAATGTCGATCCAGGGCGCGGGCCAGTTCGGCAGGAGTCATGCGCGTATTTTGAGGGATGGAGGCAGGGTGCTTGCAACCATGCCGGCGTTTCCATTACTATATAGCTTTATCTTTTCAAGTTTCAGCATGCCAGCCAGCACACCACGCAATGTCATCGTCATCATGTCCGACGAGCACAACCCGAAGGTCATGGGTTGCTCGGGCCACCCCGTCATCTCGACGCCCAACCTGGATGCCCTGGCCGCACGGGGCACACGCTTCTCATCCGCCTATACAACCAGCCCTGTGTGCGTCCCTGCACGAGCTGCCTTCGCGCTGGGGAAATACATCCACCAGATAGGCTTCTGGGACAACGCCGATGCGTACGACGGCTCGATCCCGAGCTGGCATCACAACCTGCGCAGCCTGGGCCATGAAGTGGTGTCGATCGGCAAGCTTCATTTCAACCGCAAGGACGAGGACCACGGTTTTACCGAGGAGCAGATACCCATGCACATCCTGGAGGGCAAGGGAGACCTCATGGGGCTTGTACGGGAGGACCTCCCGCGGCGGGGCGGCGCCAAAAAGATGGCCGCGATGGCGGGCCCGGGCGAGTCGTCCTACACGCTCTATGACCGTGACATCTGTGCCCGTACGCA
>CAZFKW010000058.1:3197-4742 GCA_964519795.1 uncultured Ramlibacter sp.
CGCAGGTGTGGCTGCGTGAAAACGCGATCCGTGAGCATGCCCGGCCATGGGTGCTGTTCGTTTCGTTTGTGGCGCCGCACTTTCCGCTCACGGCGCCGCCGGAGCACTACTACCGCTACTTCAACCAGAAGTTGCCGATGCCCAAGCTCTATGCGCGCGAGCAGCGCACACGCCACCCCTACCTGGACGACTACAGGAACAGCTTCTGCTATGACGACTACTTCGAATCGGAACAGGACGTCCATCGTGCGCTGTCGGGCTATTTCGGGCTGGTCAGCTTCCTTGACGAGCATGTGGGCAAGATCATGAAAGTCGTGGGGGAAATGGGCCTTACCGACAGCACGGACGTGATCTACACCAGTGACCACGGCGACAACCTCGGTGCCAGGGGTCTATGGGGCAAGTCCACGATGTATGAGGAGATCGCCGGAGTTCCCCTGATCTGCGCAGGCCCGAGCTTCCCGAAAGGCAAGGTGGTCAGCACGCCGGTCAGCCATGTCGACGCCTTCCCGACCATCGTCGAGGCTGCGGGCGAATCTTTTACTGCCATGCGTGACATGCATCCGGGCGTCTCGCTCGTCAGCATCGCCTCCGGGGAACAACCTGATCGAACCGTTCTCAGCGAGTACCACGGCATGGGCTCCAGCACAGCCGCCTACATGATCCGTGTGGGGAAATACAAATATGTCCACTACGTCAAGTACCAGCCGCAGCTGTTCGACCTGGAGCTTGACCCTGACGAGTTGAACGACCTGGCTGCCGACCCGGACATGAAGACAGTACTCGGCGAATGCAAGGCGCGCTTGCTGGGCCTGCTTGACCCCGAGGAAGTGGACTCGCGGGCCAAGGCGCGCCAGGCGGTCCTCCTTGCCAGGGCCGGCGGGCGGGAAGCAGTCATTGCACGAGGCGATCTCGGTTTCACGCCGGCGCCAGGCGTTGTCGCGGATTTCCAGTAACCACCTCACCCTCATACAGACAGGAGACAAATCATGTTCAATCGACGCCTTGCACTTCTTGCAGCCGCATGCACAACACTTGCAGGCCTGCCTTCGTACGCACAATCCTGGCCCGACAAACCGATCCGGCTGGTCGTCGCCTACCCGGCGGGCGGGGGCCTTGACCTGGTTGCGCGCACCGTCGCACAGCGCCTGGGTGAGGTTCTCAAGCAGCAGGTGGTGGTGGACAACCGTGGTGGCGCCAGTGGCTCAATCGGCGCAGACATCGTCGCCAAGGCGGCTGCTGACGGCTACACACTCCTGATGGCCTCGCCGGCGGAGGTCGTGGTCGGCCCAGCCGCTGGCCAGAAAACACCGTACAACGCCGAGACCGACTTCGTGCCCGTCGCGCTGGCTGGCGAAACCCCGCTCGTGATCGTCGCGCATCCCAGCTTGCCCGCAGCGTCTCTTGCTGAATTCGTGAGCTATGCAAAGGCCAACCCGGGCAAACTCAGCTATGGCACCCCCGGCAACGGAAGCTCGATGCACTTCGCAGGTGAATCGCTCAAAACCGGAACGGGCTCGGACATGACCCATATCCCGTACCGCG
>CAZFKW010000058.1:4752-10252 GCA_964519795.1 uncultured Ramlibacter sp.
GCATTGCCATTGTCGGGATGCCACCGACCGTCGCACACGTGAAAGCCGGACGGTTGCGCGCCCTGGCGGTGACAACCGCCAAACGATCCAGCGTCATGCCGGACGTACCCGCTGTCGCGGAGTTGGCAGGCATGAAGGACTACCGCTTCACCAACTGGATGGGCGTGTTTGCGCCAGCGCGCACGCCACAGGCAATTGTTGACAGGCTGGGCGTCGAAATCTCGAAAATCGTCAAGGAAAAGGCAACACACGAGAAACTGGCTGCCGCCGGCGTGGACTCCATGGGCCTTGCCGGCAACGAGTTCACCAGTTTCCTGACCAGCGAGCGTGAACGCTACAAGAGCATTGCCAAAGCGCGCGCCATCCGGTTTGAAGAATAGGCGCCGGGACGCGCTCAGGGAGCCCTGGCGCCGCCCAGGAACCACTGCCCGATCAGCGTGCGCTCTGAATCGGTAATGCCTGTGGAGTTGTTCATCGGCATGAGCCTGGCAACGACAACCTGGTGATGGATGGACTGCGCATGCCGGGCGGCCAGCTCCGGCGAGTCCAGGCGCACATTCTTCATCTGCACCTGCGCGCCGTGGCACATGTAACAGCGCTGCTCAAGAACGGGCTGGATGTCGCTGTAGGCCACGGCCTTTGCAGCAGCGGCCGGGGCGGCTGATGCAACAGGCGTTGCACGTGCGTCAGGCTTCATCCACACAATGGTGCCCGCGAGCACGGCAATGCCCACGAGCGCATAGCCGCCGGGGTGCCTGTTGCGGCCGAGCTTGTAGCCATGGCGCATCACGAAATACTGGCGGATGGCCGCACCCGAGAACATCATGAGGATCAGCACCAGCCAGTTCTGCGGGTGGCCCCAGGTGAAGCTGTAGTGGTTGGACAGCATGGCAAACAGCACCGGTAGCGTGAAGTAGGTGTTGTGCACGCTGCGCTGCTTGCCGCGCATCCCGTGGATTGGGTCCACGGGCTCGCCGGCCTTGATCGAGGCAATGACCTTCTTTTGCCCCGGAATGATCCAGAACAGTACATTGGCGCTCATGGCTGTGGCAATCATCGCCCCCACCAGCAGGAAGGCGGCGCGTCCGGGGAACCACTGGCAGGCCAGCCAGGAGGCAATGCAGACCAGCACCAGGACCAGAGCGCCAACAATCGCGTCGCCGTTCTTCTTTTGCCCGAAGAACTGGCAGATCAGGTCGTACAGCACGAAGAACACCACCAGGAAGGACAGCGCCACGCCAATGGCCGCGCCCGGCGACCAGTCCATCAGGCTCTTGTCGATGAGGTAAGTACTGGCACTCCAGAGATAGGACACCGTGAACAGCGCAAAACCAGTCAACCAGGTGGTGTAACTCTCCCAATAAAACCAGTGCAGGTGCGCCGGCAACTTTGGGGGTGATACAGCGAACTTCACCGGGTGGTAGAACCCGCCGCCATGCACGGCCCAGAGTTCGCCGCTCACACCCTGCTTCTTCAGGTCGTCATCAACCGGCGGAGTGAGGCTGCTGTCAAGAAAAACGAAATAGAACGAAGAGCCGACCCAGGCGATGGCGGTGATGACGTGAACCCAGCGCAGCAGCAGGTTCGCCCAGTCGAGGAGATAGCTTTCCATTTGTGGACCGAAGTGTATACAATTTTTCCGGATCGCGGCTCAGACCATCATACGGGTATACCCTCGCGCGGCAATCTTCGAGCCAGAAAAAAAGGCCCCGCAGGGCCTCTTCTTCACGATGCAGGCAAGCTTACTTGCAGCTGCTCGGACGGTACTTGGGCAAAATCGTGCCGCCGCAGGTCCAGTTGACCTGGGAGTTGGTGCCAATGGAGCCTGTCAACGTAATGGTGCTGCCAGAGATCGCTGAATCACCTTGTGCGACAGCCGTGACGACGCCGGCAGTTGAAGCGGTCGAGGAGTAACCCACGCTCGCCACATACTTGGACGACTGGGTCTCGATGATGAGGCTGGCGCTCGCCGGGAAGCCGCCGCCCGTCACCTGGACAGCCTCTGAGACTGCGGTGCGGCCGGAAGACGCTGCGAGCACGACTTCAGACACCTTGGCGCGAACCGTGTAGTCCTGGTAGGCGGGAAGGGCCACAGCGGCCAGAATACCGATGATCGCGACGACGATCATCAACTCGATAAGGGTGAAACCCTTTTGCATGGAACGTTTCATGGGGACTCCTGAGAAATAAAGAAGCATCAACCGGCTGGAGGGCAGTCCCGGTTGGTTGAGGTGCCAAGGCGCTGAGTAGCTCTGGCTGAGCCTAACCATCGACGAGACCGTTGCGGTTGATTGCTCTCCTCAATGAATTGCCCTTGTCCGCGATGGGTTTCGAGGCAACGGGAAAGAGGTGCGGTTCAACGTATCGGTGCCCGAGTGTGACCCTCATGCCCCTCTGAGTCAATGAGAAATTGGCTTACATGAAAAAAGGAGCCCGAAGGCTCCTTTCTGTAAGTTTGCGAGTCAGCTTATTCAGGTGCCGACATCTTCTCTGCAACTGGCAGGGCGGTATTTCTGATCGATGGAACCTCCACAAATCCAGGTTACCTGACCGTTGGTGCCTTGGGTCCCAAGCAGCACGATGGTCTTTTCCTTGATGGCTTTTTCAACGTCAGAAGCGGTCGCAGTGATCTTGCCAACCGAATCGGATACGCGGTCATACTCGACTTTGGTGACAAATTTCGATGACTGCGACTCGATCTGCAGCGACGCCGCTTCCGGGAACTTTCCTGCAACCTGTACAGCTTCCGCGACTGCAGTCCGGCCAGACGACGCTGCCAATATGACCTCAGACACCTTCGCCCGCACCGTGTAGTCCTGGTAAGCAGGCAAAGCCACGGCGGCCAGGATGCCGATGATCGCCACGACGATCATCAACTCGATCAGGGTAAAACCTTTTTGAATGGAACGCTTCATGAATAAAAACTCCTCTGTTGAACTGACTTGAACCGGAATCCGCCTTGAGCCCTCCTCCCGGTCTCGAAGGATTCACCCTGGCGGTGTCAAAGTGTCAGTGGCGAGGAGCGCGTGAACAATCGGCCATGTTGCTACGGCCAAAAGACTCAGTGGCTCACGAAAAATCAGGTATATGCAAGCAGGAGCTGGGCGGCAATGGCAACGGCAACCACCTCAGGCTCCTTGCCGGCAATGCCCGGAAGGCCGATCGGGCAGGTGACATGTGCCAGTTCATCAGGACCGAAGCCTCGCTGCTCCAGCCTGTGCCTGAAAGTGGCCCACTTGGTCCGGCTGCCAATGAGGCCTACATACGGAAGGTCGCCCGCCCTGCGCTGCCGGGCCAGGCAAGCAGCCACCACATCAAGGTCTTCCGCATGGCTGAAGCTCATGATGAGGACGTTCGAGCCCGCAACCAGGCCGGGCACGGCGGCGTGCACCGGGTCGGACTGCTCGCAGGCCACGTTGTCCGGCACCTCTTGCGGGAAGATTTCGTCGCGGCTGTCCACCCAGGTCACATCAAACGGCAGGTTGCCCAGCACCTGGATCAGGGCCCGCCCGACATGGCCGCCGCCAAACAGCGCTACCGGTGTGCGGCCCCTCTTCAGCCGTAGACGCACCGCCGGAAGATCAGCCGCGCCAACTTCCTCAAACCCCAGATAAACCACACCACCGCAGCACTGGCCCAGGCTCGGCCCCAGCGGATAGCGCAACACGGGCTGCCCCTGGCCGCCCGCCAGCCGGCGGCGCGCCTCGCCAATCGCCTCGAACTCCAGCCGCCCTCCGCCGATGGTGTTGAGGACAGCACCGGCGAACACGGCCATCCACGCCCCGGCCTCGCGCGGCACGGACCCCTCGGAAGAATGCACACTGACCAGCACGGCCCTCTCCTGCGCCAGGCGGGTTGCAAGTTCTGACAACGAATTCACGGAACGATCCTGAAAAAAGTCATTAAGATGGGTCCGCGCCAGGGGCGCAGCGCCAGACAAAGTATGCACACAAACCGGATCCAGATGACCGCACGGAAGAAACCCCCCATCGACCGCCGGCTCCTGGTCCTCGCCGGCATTGCCGGCAGCACTGCGGCGTGGCTCACGGGCTGCCAGACTGCGCCGCCGCCTGCGCCCTTGCCGGCACCCACACCCGCCCCGCCGCCATTTAGCAACGCCCCGGCGCCCGCCCCGGCCCCCACACCCATTACCACCATGCGTACATCAGCCGCAGCCACCCCCAAAGCCTATCGCGAAGACGCCGCCACCCATGTCTACGGCCTGAACAGGAACCGCATCTGGAAAGGCAAGCTGCCGCCGCTTCTGTATGCCATCGGCGTCCTGCAGGTCGATCTGGACCGGGCCGGCAAGGTCAAGGGCATGAACTGGATGCGCGCCCCCAGACACGCGCCTGAAGTGATCGCCGAGATCGAACGCACCGTGCGCGCGGCTGAACCCTACCCCGCGCCCGTCAGGATGGGGACCGTCACCTGGACGGACACCTGGCTGTGGGACAAGAGCGGCCAGTTCCAGCTCGATACCCTGACCGAAGGCCAGAACTGACATTCACCAGGCCGGTGCCCGCTGGCTCAGGAGCCGCGGTAGGTCGAATAGCTCCAGGGGCTCACCAGCAGCGGCACATGGTAATGCTGGTCGGCGTGGGCCACCCCAAAGTCCAGCGCCACCTTGTCCAGGAAGTTCGGCTCCGGCAGGGTGACGCCCCGTCCCTTGAAATACCCCGACACGTCGAACACCAGGCGGTAGGTGCCCTGCCTGAGGTTGCTGCTGTCATACAGCGGGCCGTCCGGCGCACGGCCATCACTGTTCAACCTGAATGACCTGACCAGCGTGGCAGTGCCGCCCTGTGTCGTGTAGAGCTCCACCGCCATGCCCGCTGCGGGCGTGCCATGCATGGTGTCGAGAACGTGCGTGCTGAGGCCCATATAGCGTCCTTCACTGGTTAGCCAATTGCAGTCGACAGAAGTGTATACACTTTTTGGATTTGCAGCTATCATCCGCGCCATGGACGCTTCCTCCACCACGAGTTTCATCGTCGATGCGCTCACGCGCGCCATCGTCGACCACCGGCTCCAGCCCGGCAGCAAGCTGGCCGAGCAGAAGCTGGCCGACCACTTTGGCGTCTCGCGCACGCTGGTGCGGCAAGCCCTGTTCCAGCTGGCGCAGAACCGTCTCATCAAGCTTGAGCCCGCACGCGGCGCGTTTGTGGCGGCCCCGTCAGCCGACGAAGCCCGCCAGGTCTTCGCGGTACGTCGCATGCTGGAAGCCGGGATGACGCGCGCTTTTGTGCGCGAGGTCACGCCCGCCCGGATCAAGGCACTCAAGGAACACCTTGCGCAGGAGAAGACCGCCGTCGAACAGGGTGACGCCGCCGGGCGCACCGAGTTGCTGGGCGATTTCCACGTGCGCATGGCCGAACTCATGGGCAACCAGGTACTGGCGCAGATCCTGGGCGATCTGATCTCGCGCTGCGCACTCATCACTCTCATGTACCAGACCGCCAGCGATGCCGAGCACTCCAGCGACGAACACGCGGAAATC
>CAZFKW010000058.1:10290-11237 GCA_964519795.1 uncultured Ramlibacter sp.
GGCCGCAAAGGACGAAGAGCGCGCGGTGCAGTTGATGGACGAACACCTCCAGCACGTGGAAGCTAACCTCACCTTTGACCGCAAGGTGCCCAGCAACGACATCTCGCTGGCCCTGTCCTGAACCCCGCATCGGCACGCGTCCTGCATCCCCGTACCCCGATACGCATTCGCACCACCTCATGACCGACACCACTCCCTCCCCCTATCCGCGCGACATGGCCGGCTACGGCCGCAACGTGCCCCATGCCCAATGGCCCGGCCGCGCGAAGATTGCCGTGCAGTTTGTCCTGAACTATGAAGAGGGCGGCGAGAACAATGTGCTCCATGGCGACCCGACATCCGAGACCTTTCTCTCGGAACTGGTGACGGCGCAGGCGTACGAGAACCGCCACATGACGATCGAGTCGATGTACGAGTACGGCTCGCGGGTAGGCGTGTGGCGCATCCTGCGCGAGTTTGAAAAGCGCGGCCTGCCGCTGACCGTCTTTGGCGTGGCCTCGGCCCTGCAGCGCTACCCCGAACTGACGCAGGCCTTCATGGACCTTGGCCATGAAATTGCCAGCCATGGCCTGCGCTGGATCCACTACCAGAACCTGCCCGAAGCCACGGAAAAGCGGCACCTGAACATTGCCACCCATGTCATCCGCGACATGACGGGCGGCCAGTGGCCGCTGGGCTGGTACACCGGCCGTGACAGCCCCAATACGCGCAAACTCGTGGTGGACCACGGCGGCTATGAGTACGACAGCGACTACTACGGCGACGACCTGCCCTTCTGGAGCAACGTGACAAAGAGCGATGGCACCGCGGTGCCGCACCTGATCGTGCCTTACTCGCTGGACACCAATGACATGCGCTTTGTGCAGGCCCAGGGCTTCAACACCGGCGAGCACTTCCTGCAGTACCTGAAGGACAGCTTTGACGTGCTGTATTCCGAGGGCGAAGAC
>CAZFKW010000058.1:11247-13421 GCA_964519795.1 uncultured Ramlibacter sp.
TTCCTGGACTATGTACAGGGCCACGAGCGGGTCTGGATTTGCCGCCGCATCGACATCGCGCGCCACTGAAAGGCGACGCACCCCTACACCGACACAAGCAAGGTCTGAACACCATGGCCATCACACTTGACCAGCTCAATGCAGCCCCACATGCCGAAGCCGCCCGGATGCTGGACGGCCTGTACGAGCACTCGCCCTGGATCGCAGAAGCCGCGCTGGCACACCGCCCGTTCCTCTCGCTCGCACAGCTCAAGCATGCCATGGCGCGCATCGTGAATGACGCCGCGCGAGACAGGCAGCTCGCGCTGATTTGCGCCCACCCCGAGCTGGCCGGCAAGGCCATGGTCAGCAAGACACTGACGGCGGAGTCCGCCAACGAACAAGGCAAGGCAGGCCTTACCGACTGCACGCCCGAAGAGTTTGCGCGCATCCAGCAACTCAACGCCGACTACAACGCACGCTTCGGCTTCCCTTTCATCCTGGCAGTGCGCGGCCCGCGCGGCACGGGCCTTGACAAGGCCGAGATCATCGAGACCTTCGCGCGCCGGCTGGACAACCACCCTGATTTCGAGCTGGCCGAGAGCCTGCGCAACATCCACCGTATTGCGGAAATCCGCCTGAACGACAAGCTGGGCTTCGAACCCGCGCTGGGCAACCTGGTGTGGGACTGGCAGGAGCGGCTGTCGCGGCACAGCGACCCCGGCTTTGCAGAGAAAGGCCAGCTCACCGTCACTTACCTGACCGATGCGCACCGCGCCTGCGCCGCGCAGATCGTGGCGGACATGAAGGAGTGTGGATTCGACAGCGTCGAGATCGACGCCGTCGGCAACGTCGTCGGCATCTACGACGGTAGCGCATCGGGTAGCAAGCGCCTGCTCACTGGCTCGCACTATGACACTGTGCGCAACGGCGGCAAGTACGACGGACGCCTGGGCATTTACACCCCCATGGCCTGCGTGCGCGAACTGTCACGCGCGGGCAAGCGCCTGCCCTTCGGATTTGAAGTCATCGCCTTCTCTGAAGAAGAGGGCCAGCGCTACAAGGCCACCTTTCTCGGCTCGGGCGCGCTCACCGGCAACTTCAACCCCGCCTGGCTGGACCAGAAAGACGCCGACGGCATCACCATGCGCGATGCCATGCAGCATGCCGGCCTGCCTGGCACGCTGGAAGCCATCAGCCAGCTCAAGCGCACCCCTGACAACTACATCGGCTTTGTCGAAGTCCACATCGAGCAAGGGCCCGTGCTCAACGAACTGGACCTGCCCCTGGGCATCGTCACATCCATCAACGGGGGCGTGCGCTACCTGTGCGAAACCATCGGCATGGCCAGCCATGCGGGCACCACACCGATGAACCGGCGGCGCGACGCAGCCTCTGCGGTCGCAGAGCTCGCCATGTACCTGGAGCAGCGCGCGGCGCGCGACGGCAACAGCGTGGGCACCATCGGCATCCTGCAGGTGCCGGGCGGCTCGACCAACGTCGTGCCCGGCCGCTGCCAGTTCACGCTGGACATGCGTGCACCCAACGACCCGCAGCGTGACGCGCTGGTGACCGATGTGCTGGCCCACCTCAAGACCATCTGCGAGCGCCGCGGCCTGCGCTACACCGTGGAAGAAACCATGCGCGCCGCTGCTGCGCCCAGCGCGCCCGAATGGCAGCAGCGCTGGGAGGCTGCGGTTGCAGCGATTGGCGTGCCGTTGTTCCGCATGCCCAGCGGCGCAGGCCACGACGCGATGAAGCTGCATGAAGTCATGCCACAGGCCATGCTGTTCGTGCGCGGCCTGAATGCCGGCATCAGCCACAACCCGCTGGAAAGCTCCACCAGCGACGACATCCAGCTGGGCGTCGAAGCCTTCCAGCATCTCCTGAACAACCTGGCCGCCAGCGCCTGAAGACACGTACAAGAACAATGAGTGACTACGACAAACTCGACCAGTGGATCGACACGCACTTTGACGAGGAGGTGCGCTTTCTTCAAGAGCTGATCCGCGTGCCCACACCCACACCGCCCGGCAACAACGCGCCGCATGCGGAGCGCACCACGGAACTTCTGAAAGCGTTCGGCTTTGATGCGGAGAAGCACCCGGTGCCGCAAGCCGAGGTTGAGGCCTATGGGCTTGAGTCGCTGACCAACCTGATCGTCCGCCGCAAGTATGGCGATGGCCTCACCATTG
>CAZFKW010000059.1:0-2599 GCA_964519795.1 uncultured Ramlibacter sp.
GCTGGAAGTCAGCGAGATCGTCCCGCAGCGCACGACAGGGCTGCTGACCTTGAAGTCAACCGTCCACAACCAGCGGGGAGAGCTGGTGATGGATGGGTTGCAGAAGTACCTGCTGCTCAAACGGCCAAGCTAGGGACGCTCCCGAAGCGGCCATCCGGCCGCCCACCAGAATTACGCCTGGCCCATCAGATCCTGCAAAATCTCGTCGCCATGCTCGCCGAGCCTGGGCGGCGGGCGCAGATAGGTGGGTGGTGTGCGCGACATCCGGATCGGGTTGGCGATGATGCGGGCGGGCTTGCCGCCTGCCTCCCCGAGTTCGCGCACCATGCCGCGCTCGACCACCTGGGGGTCGGCAAACACCTGCTGCACATTGTTGATCGGTCCTGCAGGGACTCCTGCGTCGTCCAGCAGTGCCTGGCATTCGGCAATGGTGCGCGTGGCAAGCGCATGGCCGATCAGCTGCGCCAGTTCCTCCACGTGGCCAAGCCGCGCCTCGTTGCGGGCAAAGCGCGGGTCGGCCGCCACACTTTCGAGCCCCAGCGCCTGGCACATGCGGCGGAACTGGCCGTCGTTGCCGACGATCAGCATGATGTCGCCGTCGGCGCAGCGGAAATTGTCACTCGGGTACACCGTGGTCAGGCGGTTGCCGCCGCGCTGCGGCACCTTGCCAGTGGCCAGGTAGTTCACGCCCAGATTGGACAAGGCGGAAACCTGCACATCCAGCAGCGACATGTCGATGAACTGGCCAAGCCCCGAGGCATGCCGCTCATTCACGGCCGCCAGGATGGCAATGGCAGAGTACAGCGCCGTCATCTGGTCGGCCACTGCCACGCCGGATTTGCGCGGCCCAGCGCCCTGCGTTCCGTCCGGGTTGCCGGTGATGCTCATCAGCCCGCCGATGGCCTGGACAATGGTGTCGTAGCCGGGCCGCGCGCTGTACGGGCCTGTCTGGCCAAAGCCGGTGATCGAGCAGTAGATCAGCCCCGGGTTCCCGCGCGAGAGCGTGTCGTAGTCCAGCCCGTAACGCGCCAGGGTGCCGACCTTGTAGTTCTCGATGACCACGTCGCATCCAGCTGCCAGGCGCGCGGTGAGCTCGCCTCCCTCCTGCGATGCAATGTCAATCTCGATGGAGCGCTTGCCGCGGTTGCAGGTCCAGAAATAGGCCGACTCATCCAGGGGTTCGTCCGGCGCCGAAGACATGAACGGTGGCGCCCACTCGCGTGAGTCATCCCCCCTGCCCTCGCGCTCGACCTTGATCACGTCGGCACCCAGGTCGGCGAGGATCTGCGCAGCCAGCGGCCCGGCCAGCACGCGCGACAGGTCGAGCACCCGCAGGCCGTGGAGCGCGCCTTTCGGTGCGCCTTGCATCGCCCCCATGGATGCTCCCTGCAGTGGTGTGGTCGCCATTTTTGATCATTCGGGCTGGATGCCCGCTTCCTTGATGAGTTCGAGCCACAGCACGCGGTCGCGCTGCATGCGGCGCGTGAGGTCCTGGTGGCTGACAGGCTCCACCTCGGTCACACTGGCAGCGTACTGCTGCCTGATCTCCGGAGTCGCCAGGGCCGCCGTGACGGCGGCGTTGAGCTTCTCGACCACGGGCATAGGCGTGCCGGCGGGCGCTACAAGGCCAATCCACGTGACGAGTTGCGTGCCGGGCCAGGTCTCGGCCATGGTGGGCACATCAGGCGCGGCCGTGCTGCGCGTCGCCGCAGACACGACCAGGGCAATGGCCTTGCCGGACTTCAGGTGCGGCATACCGTTGCCCACATCCACTATGGCCACAGGCACCTGTCCACCCAGCAGGTCGGTGATGGCCTGGGGGGTGCCCTTGTACGGCACACCTGTGAACTTGACTCCGCTCATCTTGGTGAGCAGGGCCAGCGCCACCTGTGCGCTGGACGAGCCGTAGGCCACCGGCACAGGCGCGGACTGCTTCGATGCATAGGCCAGGAAGCTCTTGAGGTCCCTGGCGGCAAAGTCCGGGCGCACGAGGAACATCATGGAGGTGGAGCCCAGCCCCGAGACAGCCTGGAAGTCCTTCTGCGTGTCATACGGCAGGGACTTGAACAGTCCGGCATTGGCGGCCAGGGTTGTGCTGGAGCCCACAAGCAGTGTGTAGCCGTCGGCCTTGGCGCGCGCGCCCGCCTGCGTCCCGATGACGCCGTTGGCACCGGCCTTGTTGTCGATGATCACGCTCTGCCCAAGCGACCTGGTGAGAGCCTGCGCAATCGGGCGCGCCGTGTTGTCCATGGCGCTGCCCGGGCCGTACGGCACGATGATGGTTATGGGGCGCGACGGGAAGTCCGCCTGCGCGAATGCACCGGCGGGCGAAAGAACTGCCGCGAGCGTCAGGGCTGCAGCGAGCGTCTTGATCAATGTCATGTTGTCTCCTTGTTAAGGCTGTGATGGGGCGAAATCAGATCTGCATCAGGTGTTTTTCCAGACGGGCTTGCGTTTCTCGACAAAGGCTTTGAGGCCTTCAACGGAATCCTCCATGCCGGTGGTCGTGCTCACCAGGTCCACCGCAGCGGCGATGCCCTTGCGGTAGTCGGTGTCGATAGCGCGGACAAAGGCCGTCTTGCCCAGTGCCATCAGTTGC
>CAZFKW010000059.1:2609-7504 GCA_964519795.1 uncultured Ramlibacter sp.
GCCACCTTGCGGGCTTCCGCCATGACTTGCGCCTCCGGTGCCAGGCGGCTCACCAGGCCCAGTGCCTGCGCTTCCTGCGCACTGAACACCCTGCCGGTGAACAGCAGGTCGAAGGCGCGGTAACGGCCGACGATGCGGTGCAGCGTTGCATAGTGCACGGCGGGCACAAGGCCGATATCAAGTTCGGGGTAGCCAAAGGTGGCGTTGTCCGCTGCCACCATCATGTCGCAGGAGATCGCGACTGACATGCCGCCGCCGCGTGCTGCGCCGGATATGGCGGCGATGCAGGGCTTGCCCAGGTCAAACTGCACATCGCACAGCTTTGCGTAGAGCTTCTGCACGAGCGCATGCTTTCCGGACGGGGTGCCGCCCAGAAACACGCCCAGGTCGAGGCCTCCACAGAAGCGCCCGGGAATGGCGCTGGCAATGATGACGGCGCGCACGTCCGCATCGGCCCCGGCCCGCAACAACGCCGCCATCAACGCGTCCATGACCTCGTGAGTCAGGCCATTGACGGGCGGGTTGTTGAAAAGGATTTCAGCGACGTTGTCTTTGACGTCGTACTGGATGACTTGGCTGGACATATGCACCACAGGTTGCTGCCGGCCCGGAAAGGCTGGTCTGCAACGGATGGTAGGCACCGGGCTTTATGAAGACAAGTCAAATAACATGAAGCACTGTTCAGCTTAATTTATCAACGGCTCCTCCGCATCCTGCAAGAACTGGCGCGGCATGCCAAACTCCCGGCATGAAAATTACCAACATCCTCGAATCCACCCGCCCGATCAAGTCGGACATCCGCAACGCCTACATCGACTTCTCGAAGATGACGCTGAGCCTTGTGGCCGTCGTCACCGACGTCATCCGTGACGGCAAGCCCGTCATCGGCTACGGCTTCAACTCCAACGGCCGCTACGGCCAGGGTCACCTGGTGCGCGAACGCTTCGTGCCGCGCGTGCTGGAGGCCGCACCCGGGTCCCTGCTCAACGATGCCGGCGACAACATCGACCCGCACAGGGTCTGGGCCTGCATGATGACCAACGAGAAGCCCGGCGGCCACGGCGAGCGCTCGGTGGCGGTGGGCACCATTGACATGGCTGTGTGGGACGCCACCGCGAAGATCGCCGGCCTGCCGCTGCACGAGCTGCTGGCGCAGCGCTACGGCACTGGCAAAGCCAACCCCAAGGTATTTGTTTACGCCGCGGGCGGCTACTACCAGCCGGCCAAGGGCGTGCAGGGTCTGCTCGACGAAATGCGCAGCTACCTGGACCGGGGCTACTCGGTCGTCAAGATGAAGATCGGCGGCGCCAGCCTGGCGGAGGACTGCACCCGCATCGAGGCGGTGCTGAAAATGCTCGCGCCAGGCCAGCAGTTGGCAGTCGACGCCAATGGACGCTTTGACCTCGCCACAGCTGTCGAATACGGCAAGGCGCTATCACATTACCCGCTGTTCTGGTACGAAGAGGCTGGCGACCCGCTGGACTACGCGCTGCAGGCCGAGCTTGGCAAGAGCTACACCGGGCCCATGGCCACCGGCGAGAACCTGTTCTCCATGCAGGACGCGCGCAACCTGATCCGTTATGGCGGCATGAACCCGGAGCGTGACTACCTGCAGTTTGACTGCGCCCTGAGCTACGGCCTGGTGGAATACCTGCGCACGCTGGACATGCTCAAGGAGCACGGCTGGTCTGCCAGCCGGTGTGTGCCGCACGGCGGCCACCAGATGTCGCTGGCCATCGCGGCAGGCCTGGGCCTGGGCGGCAACGAGTCCTACCCTGACCTGTTCCAGCCCTATGGCGGCTTCCCGGATGGTGTGAAGGTGGTCGATGGCCATGTCACCCTGCCCGCGTTGCCGGGTATTGGCTTTGAAGGCAAGGCGGACCTGTATGCGGAGATGAAGGCGCTGGCAAGCTGACCTGATGGGAGAAATGCGCAGGGGACGCGCCCTGGGTCACGCGTGTCCCGAAATGGAGCGTTCTACGACAACCTCGGTTTCCAGGGGCCGGCGCTCCACGCCGAAGGTAGCAGGTCGCACGAAAACATGCCCAATTCAATAATAAATCAATTTATTGCAAATTTTTTTCAAAATTAAGATATATTATCCTTCAAAGGGGTAAATCAATGCTAATCGAGTTCCGCGTCAAGAACTTTCGCAGCCTGCGGGACGAGCAGGTGCTAAGCCTTGTTGCGTCCACCGACAAGGCCTTGTTGGACACCCATACCGTGGGCACCGGGCTAAAGGCAGCACCACACTTGCTCAAGAGTGCGGTGGTGTACGGTGCCAATGCCAGCGGCAAGTCCAATCTTGTCAAGGCCCTTCAATACATGCGCGGCGTGGTGATTGAATCGGCGGCTTTGCAACCTGGGCAGACGTTTGACCGGCTCCAGCCCTTCAAGCTGGATGCTGCATCGGGTGACTTGCCTACCGAGTTTGAGGTTACCTTCATCCTTGACAACATTCGTTATCAGTATGGTTTTGCCATGACCTCGCAACGCATTGTCAGCGAGCACCTTCTGGTCTACAAGGCGTTCAAGCCACAGCGCTGGTTCAAACGTGACTTTGATATCGAAGGAGGCAGGGAGGTCTACGAATTCGGCCCCAGCCTGAAGGGTGCCAAGAACTTGTGGGAAGGCGCCACCCGGCCCAATGCGCTGTTCCTGTCCACCGCCGTCCAGCTGAACAGTGAGGCCTTGCGCCCCGTGTTTGAGTGGTTTGCGAATCGTCTTGTGATCTTGAACGAGCAATCACCACTGTCTCCGCAGTTTTCAGTGCAGATGCTCAAGGATGAGATGCAGCGCAAGGCTATCTGCGAGTTTCTTCAGGCGGCCGACATCAGCATTGCCAATATAGAAGTGACCACGAGACAGGCGATGGTCCATAGCATTCGCTTTGATCTGGCAGCAGGCAAACGTGAGGAAGAAGCGGGCGAGCATTCCGTGGACGAACTCAAGTTCCACCACGTCACCGAGCACGGAAAGGCTGTTTTCGACTTGATGGATGAATCCAGTGGCACCCGCAACCTGTTGTTTCTGGCCGGACCTATCCTGGACATCCTCAGCAAGGGGCTGACACTGGTGGTGGATGAACTGGACACCAGCCTGCACACTCTGCTTGTGCAGGCATTGGTGCGCTTGTTCCACCGGTCTGAAGTCAACACTGGCGGTGCTCAGCTCATCTTCACCACGCACGACACCTCGCTGCTCGACGCATACGGCCTGTTCCGGCGAGATCAGGTCTGGTTTGTCGAGAAGCGCCCGGATCAAAGCTCATTGCTGTATCCGCTGCTCGACTTCAGCCCGCGCAAGAATGAAGCGCTGGAGAGGGGGTATCTGCAGGGGCGCTATGGCGCACTGCCATTCCTGAGAAATGAGGCGCTTGGAGCAAGGCACTGATGGGGCGCGACAACCAGCCTAAAGAAAGGCAGTTGCGCCGCAAGGCGGCAAAAGAGGCAAACCGTGCCAGTTACGCACGCATCCTGATCGTCACCGAGGGTAGCAAAACGGAACCGCTGTACCTGGAGGAAATCCGCAGCGCGTGCCAGTTGCATTCAGCCAATCTTGAAGTGCAGCCTGGTCAGTTGGGAACTGCGCCTGTCCAGGTCGTCAAATACGCCCAGCAACTGTTTGAAGAAGGCAATTTGCACAAAGGAATCCGTCCCAGATCGTTCGATCAGGTCTACGCAGTGTTCGACCGCGACGATCATGACAGCTATTTCGACGCTCTGAATCTCGCCCAGTCGCTGAATGGCAAGTTGCGCAATGATGACAGACAGCCGGTCACATTCAAAGCCATCGCATCCATCCCAAGCTTCGAGTTGTGGCTCTTGCTGCACTACCAGGACATTCAGGCGCCGATTCAACGTGACGAAGTGATGGCGCGGCTGAAACATCACATCCCCGGCTATGAAAAAGGCGCGGGCTGCGCATTTTCCACAACCCGGGATCGCCTGGAAACAGCGACACAGCGGGCTGAGGTGCTGGCAGAGAAGTTCAATGCCTTCACCGCCCCCGAGCCCTTCACCGCCCTCTACGAGCTGGTCACGATGTTGATGGCGCTACGCGCCTGAAGGCGTTCAGCCCGTCAGTAAACCGCTGCGCGAAAAATCATTGACCGTGTTGACAGTCACGTTCCTGAGCAATTCAGCCAGCGCCGCCGGGTCAGTGATGGGCTGGCCGTCGCGCGTGGCGTTGAAGTCACCCGCCTTGAACTTGGCCGCCAGTGCCTGCTCGGCCTGCGCCAGCGTGGTGTTGCCGTCAAGGGTCTTGAGCAGGAACATCTGGACATCGTTGATGCCAGACACGCTGTGAAAGGTATTGGGCACGACCCGCTGGCCTTTTTCCAGCGCCTGCCGGGCCGGGCCGAAGGCCTTGGGCTTGTCGGCAGCGGGTGGGGGCGCCTTCCTGCCAAACCGTATCTTCACCAGGCCCTGCAGCAGCAGCGTGATGATCTGCGCGCCGATAGCCTCGGCCACCGCGTCGTCACTATGGCCCTCGCCCACCTTGCGTTCGCGCAGCAGCGCGATGATGTCATCCACACTGGTGGTGAATGGAGCGTTGGCGATCAGCGCGTCCGCCACGGCCAGCATCACCGGCTCGCGCACGGTCAGCGTCCGGCCGTGCCTGTCGGTGTACACGCCCAGCACGCCCTCGCCCGCCGTCGTGCCGCGCGTCAGCTCGGCCGTGAAATGCAGGTGCCGCACGCTCTTGTCGGACACGGCTCGGTTGATGCGCGGCATGGCCGACTCCTTGACCAGCAGGGTCTGGCGGAACATGCGGTTGGTGAACATGTCCATGTACTGCTCGGTGGCCAGGATGTTGCCGTTGGAGAGCATGGCCAGCGTCTGTGGAATGTCGCCACCGAAACGCTGGGGCGCCATGTCCACCAGGCTCGCTTC
>CAZFKW010000059.1:7516-9970 GCA_964519795.1 uncultured Ramlibacter sp.
ACACCACGCCGTACTTCGAGCCGCGGGCCACGAAGTCCTTGAAGAAGCAGGGGCGGTTGTTCTCTTCCATATGGTCGTGGAAGAGGTAGTAGTCATTGGCCTTCATGACAATCTCGGCTTCCTGCGCCAGCAGCTTGCCGAAGGCGGAATCGCCGCTGTTGATCTTGCGCGCATAGTCCAGGATGGCCCGGCCCTGCTGCAGCTTGACCTTGGGGTCAGTCAGCGCGCCGGCATGGAACAGCATCATCTCGCGGATGACCTCGCGCATCTTCCAGCCGGGGTAGACGTTGTAGCTGATGTAGGCCACGCCGTCATCCGACAGCTGCTGTCCGCAGATGTTCAGGATGGCTTCCTGCACCACTTCCGGCACCCAGCTGAACACGCCGTGGGCGATGATGTAGTCGTACTCGTTCTTTTCCTTGAGTACATCCAGGATGTCGGCCTGGCGGATGGTGATGTTCTTCAGGCCCAGGGCCTTGATGGTCTCCTGGCCTTCTGTGGCCTCCACCTTCGACAGCTCGATGCCGGTCACCTTCATGCCCGGGTAGCGCGCCGCCAGCGGGATGATGTTGCCGCCGGCCGAGCAGCCCAGCTCCAGCACGCGCGCTTTCTCCGGCGGTACGGGGCTCAGGCCGAAGAGCTTCGCCATGGCCGCTATGGCGTCCGGCTCGCTTTGCGCGAAGGGTTGCGACTCATAGGGAACGAGGTCATAGGAGTACGGCTTTTCAGGCGCCGCCTCTTCCTTGACCGATTTGACTTCGTCTGTCATGCCAGGCCTCCTGCCTTTGCTGCTTTGCGAACAGGGAGCTTCAGGCCTTGGCCTTGGCTTTCGCCGCAGCAGGTGCTGGTGCGGCTGCGGTGGCAGGCGCTGCTGCAGGCGCCGCAGCACGCTTGGTATCCGCCAGCTTGTCCACCAGCCGGTTCATGTTGGACAGCGACACCAGGTGCGCATACACCCAGCTAAGCTCGCCCGAGCGGAAGATCTCCAGCGCTTCCTTGTCGCCCATCTGCAACAGCTTGCGTTCGTCAACGATCATCAGGCCGTTGACCATGAAGCTCGTGCCGTCAAACAGGTCTGCCTTGGCGTTCATTTCCATCAGCAGGCCGGCGTCCTTCAGGCGCTGGCAGAAGCGGTCTGTGCGCATGTATTCGACCTGGTAGCGGTTCAGGAAGTCCAGCGCGTTCTGCAGGAAGGGGGTGTTGGCGCCCTTGTCGTCGAAGAGGGCCTCGCCGTCTTTCTCGTTCAGGCCGGCATAGGCTTCGTCAATGCACACGCCCATTTGCTGGCCTTCGAGTTCGGCCAAAACGAACGGGTAGCGGCGCACAAAGGCAGGGATGTAGCCTGCGCCCCACTTGCCTTCGGCGCCCACGAACAGGTTCTCGCCTTCGCGCAGGCCCAGCATGGCCACGGGCACGATCTTGTCGCCGCCCACTTGCGTGAAGACGATGGGGTATTCCTTGCAGGCTTCGATGAATTCAACACCGGCCAGGTACAGGGAGTTGGCCTTGCCGGCAAACGCAAAGCTGGCGCTCGGCGCTATCTTCTTGGCCTTGTGCGCCTCGCGGTTGAGCAACACGGGCTTTTCATAAAACATCACGGCAGCCATTTAAAAGCACTCCAATTATCAAAAAGTAAACAGTAACAAGCAGGCACACGGCCCAGAAAAAAGACCGCGCCCCCGATGTGGGGGCACGGTCCTACTTTACCCTAACAAAAACCAGCGGAAACCCTTAGCGAAGGCTGATTTTCGTGTCGCTTTCCACAGCGGCAGTGCGGCCGGTCAGGCCCCAGCGGCGCTTGTACTCGTCCGGCAGGAAGTCGGCAATCTGCTCCAGCAGGCCGCGCAGGGCCGGGTTGCCGGCAATGCCGCCTTCCACCGCCATCGGCAGGCCGTTGCCATCGGTGCCGGAGACGATGCCGGCCGGAGTGATGGTGACGACCGACAGGCCGCCCGCCACAGCCAGGGCACCGCTTCCGGGGAAGCCGCTCAGGCCGCCGGCCGGCAGGGTGATGACCACGTCGCCATTGGACTCCATCGCCGCCACCGTACCGTTGGGCAGGTTCATCGGGGCGCCGCCCGGCACCAGGATGCTCACCTGCATCTGCTGCAGGCCCGGCGGCAGGCGCATGCCGCCGTTGTTGATGTGCACGTTGTCACCGTCCGGCCCGATCGCCGGTGCCGGCGTGTTCTCCATCATCTCGCGCACGCTCGATGAGGTGAAGGCATCCGTGCCACCCAGGTCGCCCGTGGACACCGGCGGCAGCATCGAGATGTCGCCCGTGCTGTTGAACGGTGACTGCAGCGCTGCGGTGACGGCGCCGATGTTCTCCGGCGGGAACACCTGCCGGCCGTTCAACCAGGCGGAGCCCGGCGGAATGTCGGTCAGGATGATGGTCTGGTTCCCCACGTCGCCATACACGTCGATGGACTTGCCGTTGGCCTGCACACCATC
>CAZFKW010000059.1:9980-12267 GCA_964519795.1 uncultured Ramlibacter sp.
TGAAGCCGGTGAACGGCTGGCTCGACTTGTCGGTCAGGATGATGCCGCCGGCGTCCAGCGTGATGCTGACCGTCGCGTCCACCACGGCCTCGCCGATGCCGTCCTGGTCGTCGGTGATGTCACCGCCCGCGATGAAGGTCACCTTCTGGCCGGCTGCGTAGCCGATCATCAGGTTGCCCACTTCGTTGTAGATGATGTCGCCGGCCTTGGCCACGATGCTCACCAGGCCGTCGATGTTGTTGGCGCCTTCCAGCGTCACATTGCCGCTCGGTGTGGTGATGGACAGGTCGCCGCCGGTGGTGGCCAGCGTGCCCGACTGCGTCACGTTGCCGTTGGCGGTGACGGTGATGTCACCAGCGCTGGTCGTCACATTGCCCAGGTCCAGGCCATCGGTGTCGTTGAAGGCCACCGACTTGGCCGTGGCCGAGAAGGTGTCCACATCATTGCCCAGCGTGCCCAGCAGCACGCCGCCGGTGGAGGTGACCGTCAGCGACGGGGCCATGATGGTCTGCGTCTGCGTCACGTCGCCGCCCGCGTCGATGCTCACTGCGCCGTTGGAGACGATGCCGTCGATGGTGATGGGGGCTGCAAGCGCATCGGTGTTGGCCGTGCTCACCGTGACGGAGCCGACCTCCAGCGCGCCTGCGGCCTGCACGCTCAGCGACTGGGCCTTGGCCACCACCACGTTGATCGCGTTGGCGGCCGTGCTCAGGTCAGCGCTCGGGCCGGCCAGGGTGTTGGCCGCGCCGCCACCGATGAGCAGGCCGTCGGCGGTCAGCACGCCGGCTGCCGTCTGCGAGATCTTGCCGGAGGTCAGCAGGCCGATGTCATTGCCAGTGGCGGTCACTGCAGCCTTGATGGCAATGTCGCCGGCCGTGGCGTCGATGACCACGTCGCCCACAGCCGAGACGGCCTGCAGGATGCTGATGTTGCCCTTGCCGGCCAGGTAGGCTTCGCCCAGGGAGTCGATACCGTCGACCGTGAGCTGCGCGAAGGTGCCTGCCTCCAGGTTGTCCACCGTCACGGAGCCGACGGCAAAGCCGTTGGTGTCGCGGTAGCCGATGACGGCGACCTGGTTGGCAGAGAGCGTGGCCACATCGTTGCCTGCGCCGAGCAGCGCCACGTCCGCGCCGCCTTCGATGGCCAGGCCGGTTGCGGTGATGCCAGCGCCCTTGGCCAGCTGCGTGATCATGCCGGAACTGCTCAGGCCCACATCGCCTGCGGCGGTGAGCGTGCTGTTCAGGCTGATGTTGCCGGTGCCGGCGTTCAGGGCCACATCGGCGCCGCCGTTGATGGCCTGGGTCACGTCGAAGTCGCCCGTGCCATGCAGCATCAGGTTGCTGCCGGCTTCGGTGGTGAAGCCGTCTGTCGTGCCCAGCAGCGTGGTGACGGAGCCGACTTCGAAGCCGGTTGCGTCAACATACTTGGTCTCGGCCGTGTTGCCGGCAATCGTGGCCACATCGTTGGTCGCCGTCGTCAAGTCCACGATGATGCCGCCGACGCCGGAGCTCAGCAGTTGCAGGCCGCCGGCGGTAATGCCGCCATCGGTGTCCTGCGTCACCTTGCTGCCGCCGGTGGTGCGGAGGGCGAGGTTGTCGGTGCCGGTGTTGACTTCGGCATTGATGGCTACGTCGCCGCCTGCCTCCACCACCGCGTCGCCGCCGGTGGTGACGATGGCTTCAGCCAGCGTGCCGCCGGCTTCAGCGTATGTCAGCGCGGTTTCGTCCAGCACCAGGGCGGTACTGTTGACCACGTGAAGCGAGCCGGTATTGGCGCTGAGGGTTGCAATGGCATTGTCTGCATTGTCCAGCGTGAAGTCCGTCGTGCTGCTGCCGCGCAGTTGCAGGATGTCCGTGACGATGGCGTTGGCAGCACCCGTTGCCTGGGTGATGCTGCTGCCGCCGTCGTTGACGATGAGCGCCACGGCGTCGGTGGCCGTCAGGCCGCCGGCCGAGAAACTGGCGGTGGCCGGCGTGCCGGCGCTGAAGTACGACACCGCGCCGGTGCCCACTTCAAAGCCGCCATCGTCTTCGCGGAACGCGAACTGCGTGCCGGCCCGGCCCGCGAGCAGCGTCACTTCGTTGCCGGCGGCAGTCAGGTCCACCTGGCCCAGCATCGAATCGGCCACCAGGGCGTTGGTGGTGATCTGGCCGTTGACCGTCTGCACGATGTCGCCGGTGGTTGACAGCAGGCCAACATTGTTGGCGGCGGCCGTCACGGTGGCGTCGATCGTCATGTTGCCGGCGGACTGCAGGAAGATGTCGCCTGCCGCCGCATCCACCGTGTT
>CAZFKW010000059.1:12277-13316 GCA_964519795.1 uncultured Ramlibacter sp.
CATCGGCGGTGAAGTTGGCGCCGCACACGGTGACCAGGTCGCCGGCCTTGGCGATGGTCGCGGGCGTGACTTCGGTGAGGACGGGCGTTGGGAACTCGTCGCCGGCAATGACCGTCACGGCTGCATCGTTGAAGGCGCCCGTGGCATTGATACCCACGCCGTTCGCCGAGGTCTCGCTGGTGGTCAGTGGCAGCTTGCTAACCGACACATCCACCGTCACATCGTCAATTGCCAGGTTGCCTGTGGTGTTGAACGCCACCTGCGCCACATCAGCCGCGCTCAGGGTGGCGACATCGTTGGCATCCATCAGGTAGAAGTTGCCGCCGCCATTGAGCAGCAGGCCGCCGGTGGTGGTGATCAGGCCGGTGCCGTCCTGGGTCACCGTGCCGGTGGTGGTGATGGCAATGTTGCCGGACACGGTGGAGACCGGGCCGCTCAGCGTGATGTTGCCCGAGTTGTCGGCGCGCAGGATCACGTCGCCATCCTGCGTCTGCACACCGGCCGCCACATCGTCCACTGCCTTGACCGTGAGGCCGCCGGTGCCGTCGCGGAACGCCACTTCTGCGCCTGCCGCAGCCGTCAGGTCGATGGCCAGGTTCATCACGTTGTTGCCGGTGTTGTCCAGGAACACGCCGCCGCCTGTGCTGATGACGCCCAGGCCGCCCGCGACCACGTTCATCGTCGCCTGTTGTGTCAGGTCGCCGCCGATGCTGATGCGCAGGGTGTTGCCGTTGTCCAGTGTGCCGGTGGCGGTGCCGTCAGACGTCACCGTTGCGCCATTGGTCGTGCTCGTTGCCACGCCCTGGAAGCTGTCGATGGAGGTCGCAGTGCCGATGACCAGGTCGCCCTGGTCGGTCAGCTGCACCTGGGCCTTGGTGGCGCCGTTGTCTGCCACTGAGGCGGCCAGCACATCCACCGCATTGCCGGCGGAGTCGAGGTCGAAGAAGCCCTTGCCCATGAGGCGCAGCGTCGGTGCGGCGATCTGCACCGTGGTGCCGTCCACCAGCTCGGTCACGCCGTTCTCGGAGCGCAGGGTCAC
>CAZFKW010000060.1:0-13270 GCA_964519795.1 uncultured Ramlibacter sp.
TGCGTGTGATCCAGCTCACAGACGACGACTACCTGTTCATCGGCCCAGACGGCACCGCTGAAGCGGCCCGCCTGGGGCGTGCGTCGGTGCAGCAGGTGCTGGTGCAGGCGGTGCTGCTGTCTGTTGGCGTGTTCGCGCAGCCAACGCTTGCCGCCTTGCGGCGCAGGTAGCGCAACCCGCCGCATGCTGACCGAACCGCTCATCGACTGGAACGACGACTGGCCCGTGCCTTCATGGCTGACGCGGCCGGCTGACCGCCACACCTGGCATCACGCGACGCTGCGCATCGCCGACGGCCGGGAATTCACAGGTGTGCTGGCCCGCGCCCGGCGGCGCGGCAATCATGTGATGCTCGACTGGCTGGACCGGGCAGGCCCGCCCGAGCTGCTGTGGGAGCAGGCCACGTCCCTCACCATGACAACGCCGCTGGTCGAATGCGCATCAGCTGCTTCCAACCCGTGGGACCGCCAGATACCTCACGAGCGCCTTGCCTTCGAAGTCGAATTTGCAGAAGGCCATGCACATGCCGCCCTGTCAGGTTGGACGCTGGGCTACCTGTGGGCCCACCACGGGCTGTTTCTCTTTGTGGCGCAGCCGTCGGGTGAATATCTGGCGCAGTGGCTGTCTTCGCGTGCGCTGGGCAAGGTTCGTATTGGCACCCACACATGGGCGACAGGCCACCACACAACCCCCATACCAACCCATGTTCCGCCGCCTGCTGCCGCACCGGCGCCCGCGGTTGCGGTCCCAGCTGCACCGGCACATCCGGCGCCCGCCACCAGCATCAGTGAACTGGTGGAAGCCTCGGCAGCGGCGCGTGCACTTGCCGTGCCCGGTCTGCAGAATGTTCTGGAGGACCTGGCCCTGGCCGCGCCTGCCGCGCTGGCAGGGATGACGCATACCCCCGGGCTCTCCGTGGTGGAAGACATGGTCCGCCAGGACCTGCTGACCCACGAGCAGGCCTGCCATGTGCTTGCGCGCATGGCAGGCGTGGCTGAGGCAGACCTCTCACACTTCCAGTACGGGACGGATGCGGGCACCCTGTCGCCGGAGGACTCCTCACGCTACCGCGTCTGCGCATTGGGCAGAGCGGGCGAGACGTTCTACGTCGCCTCGGCCAACCCGACGGACAGTCAACTGGCCCTGCTGCTGTCAACGCTGCTCAAGCATCATGTGGAACTCGTCTGGGCGGCGGGGCCGGAGATCGACGCGCGCATCGAGCGGCTGCTGCAGTCCGTGCATGACCCGCGCGCCTTTGCCGACGTGAATGCAGCTGCCTTCAACTGGACTGCCGAGCCGGCTGCTCCAGCCGCATCGGCGGCTTCTTCGCAGAGCGCTGACACCAAGGCGCCGGCGTCAGCGCCACACGCTGCTGCGGCGCCTGCGCCCGCACTCCCGGATGAACACCTGGCCGTGCTCGTCAAGCGCGCCATCGTCGAGGCCAGCGCCGACCCGATGGGGGAGCACCCCAGCGAGGTGATCGAGTCGTCAGACTTCGTCCGCCTGGTCAAGCGCATCATCCAGGATGCGCTGCACCAGGGCGCCTCAGACATCCACATCGAAACCAACCCCGGCCAGGCCGTGACGCGCATCCGGTTCCGCCGTGACGGCGACATGGAGCACTACCTGTCGCTGCCCTCGGCCCTGCGCGCACCGCTGGTCTCGCGCATCAAGGTCATGGCCCGGCTGGACATCTCCGAGCGTCGCCGGCCGCAGGACGGCAAGATCAACTTTGCGGACTTTGGCGGCGCCAAGCTGGAGCTGCGTGTGGCGGTGTTGCCCACGCATGACGGGCTGGAAGACGTGGTCATGCGCCTGCTGGCCACGAGCGACCCGATACCACTGGCCGCGCTCGGCCTGCAGGCCCGGGACGAGAACGCGGTCATGGCCATGGCCGGGCACAGCTTCGGCCTGATCCTGGCTGTGGGGCCGACCGGCTCGGGCAAGACGACCACGCTGCATTCCATCCTCAAGGAGCTCAACACGGCCAAACGCAAGGTGTGGACTGCGGAAGACCCGATCGAGATCACGCAGGACGGGCTGCGCCAGGTGCAGGTCAACCCCAAGATAGGCGTGACCTTTGCCTCGGCCATGCGGGCCTTCCTGCGGGCCGACCCGGACGTCATCATGATCGGCGAGATCCGCGACGAGGAGACCAGCCGCATCGCCATCGAGGCCTCGCTGACCGGGCACCTGGTGCTGTCCACGCTGCACACCAACAGCGCCGCAGAGAGCGTGACGCGCCTGCTGGACATGGGCATGGACCCGATGACCTTTGGCGACTCATTGATCGGCATCGTGGCGCAGCGCCTGGTGCGCGGCCTGTGCGGCCGGTGTGCTGCGGCGGTGCCGTTGCCGCCGGAGGCCTTCGAGGCGCTGGTGCAGGAGTACATCCTGGACTCCCCACTTGAGGCCGCCGAAGGCCGCGCCCGCCTGCTGGCGGCCGGCGGCGTCGATGCGCCAGGGGATCTGACCGTGAAGACCGCCGTGGGCTGCCCGCACTGCGCCGGCAAGGGCTACAAGGGACGCACCGGCGTGTATGAAGTCTTGCAGAACAGCCCTGCACTGCGCGCACTGATCCAGCAAAAGACCGGACCGCACAGGATTTTTGATGCAGCCGTGAAGGCCGGCATGCGCAGCCTGCGCCACGACGCGCTGGAGAAGGTGCTTCAGGGGCGTATTGACATGGTGCAGGCGCGCGCAGCGTTTGAATGAGGCAGCAGGCGCGGCGCTACGGCATGCAATGCCGCACATGCCCACGGCCCGGAAGGACAAACTCCACGCCCCATGCCTGCGCGGCAGCCTGCAGCCAGTCCTGCGTCATGACATCCACCGGCAGCCCACGCGTGAACATCAACCCGTCTTCCTCCAGGAGAAGGCAGGGTCCGCTACCGGGCGAGCCGGGCGCAGCCATGGCGGCCAGTGTGTGGCGCGCATGGCTTCCGTCCAGCACCAGGCGTTGCCCATCCGCCAACGGATGACCCGGCACTCCCGCCAGCAGCAGCGTGCCGCCACACAGCGCATGCAGCGCACGGGCACCCGCAGCCTGCGCAGGGCTGCCCACAATCATCCGGATGTCCCCGCCCGCAGCCTGGCGCAGCCGCGCAAGATGCATCGCATCTTCCGGCCCCGGGTCAACCACGATGTACCCCGACGACGGATCGCCGACCAGATAGCTGTTGGCAAGCCCGGCACCATCAACCCCGGCCGTCAGCCGCATCACGTTTTTTGTCAGCGCAACGGGCTGCAGGCATTGCCAGTCCAGCACCGGGACTGACTGGCCATCCGGGCAGATCAGGGCCACGTCGCCGTAGCCTTCGTCCCCGGCTGTCAGGCGCGTCACCTCGCCGCCGCGAAGTCCAGACCGCGTGGCGTTGTATGTCAATGGCCCTTCTCCCGCGCAGGCACCCAGGATGGAGGCCACGCTGGCATGCGCCGCGAGACGCTCAAGCGTGCGGATGGTGGGGAAAATCATGGGGAACGCGCCCGACGCATGCCGCGCCAGCGCCTGGCCTGGCCGCAACCAGACCGGCTCAAACTGCTCGGTATCGTCTGCCACCGGAATCTGGTTTTCCGGCATCCGGGCCACGAAGAACGCCGTGTCAAAGCGCCTGGGGTTGTTGGGGTCGGCAATCCACCGCGCCAGGTGCCGCAGCTGGTCGGCCGCAAGCCGCAAGCCGCGCGCCGCGCACTGGGCGACGAAGCTCCCGCCCTGCGGCACCACCCGGTCCAGCGCTGCGACATCCCGCGCGTCAGCGAGGGTTCCGTCAGGGCGCCAGGCCAGCAGGATGCCCAGCTCTTCAAAACTTTCGCGGATGGCCGCAATCGCCTGCGTGAGAAGGTATCCGGTCTGCTGCGGCCGGTGAACGGCGAATGCGTGGGCGCCATGGTCGTTGGCGTCAATCGCGCCGCCCGGGAATACATAGGCACCAGCGGCAAAGTTCGCGCGATCAGCCCGCCGCGTCATGAGGACTTCCGGCCCCTGGGCGGAGTCCCGGAGCAGCAGCATGGTGGCCGCGGGCCGCGGCGCGGGCACCTCGCGCGCAGGATGCAGGCGTTGCGATGGCCTGACCATCACTTCACACCGGTCTCACCTGCGCCAGGCACTTGCATGGCGGGCCGCTCAAGTGAAACTGACGATGGCCTTGCCCAGGATCTCGCGCGCGATGATGATGCGCTGGATCTGGCTGGTGCCTTCACCGATCTGGTACATTTTCGCGTCGCGGTAGTAGCGCTCGACCGGAAAGTCGCGCAGGTAGCCGTAGCCGCCGAATATCTCGATGGCCTTGTCACAGACTCGCAAGCTCGCTTCGGCCGCGAAGTACTTGGCCATCGCAGCTTCCATCTTGATGGGCATGCCTGCGTCATACATGCGGGCGACGTTCAGCGTCATCAGGCGCGCCGCCTCGATGTCCGTGGCCATCTCCGCCAGCTGGAAGTGGATTCCCTGGAACGCGCCAATGGGCTTGCCGAACTGGGTGCGCTCTTTTGAATAGGCCACTGCCGCTTCGCAGGAAGCCTGCGCCAGACCTACCGACAGTGCCGCAACATTGACACGCCCCTTGTCAAGCGTCCGCGCGAACTTGCGGAAACCCGTGCCCTCTTCTCCCACCATGTTGGCAGCAGGAACCTTCACATTCTCAAAATAGAGCGTACTGGTCGGTGAGCCGCTGACACCCATCTTGCGATCCGGCGGGCCAATCTCGAAGCCGGGCATGCCACGCTCCAGGATGAAGGCGGTCACGCCGTTGTCGGTCTTTGCAGTAATGACGAAGATGTCGGCCACAAAACCATTGGTGTTGAAGGCTTTGGAACCGGTGATGTACCAGTTGCCGTCACGCATGACGGCCCGCGTGGCAGGTGCGCCGGCGTTGGACCCTCCGCCCGGTTCGGTCAGGCCGAAGGCGCCTATCTTGCGCCCGGAAGTAAGGTCAGGCAGGTACTTGCGCCTCTGGGCATCGGAGCCGAATTCACTGATGACGGTGGAGGCAAGACCGATATGGGCGTTGTAGGAACTGCCCACGGCGCCCGAAGCCCTGGATATCTCTTCAAGGATCAGGCAGATGGACACGAGGTCGAGGCCGCCCCCGCCGTGCTCCGTTGCGCTGGAAACACCCATGTAGCCCAGCTCACCGAGCTCGCGGAATATCCCGTGCGGGAAGTCGCCGGATTCGTCGATGGATGCGGCAAACGGCGCGATCTTTCCCGCGCAAAAGCGGCTGATGCCCTCCTTGATGGCGAGTTGCTCGTCGGTCAGGAAATATTTGTTCATAAGACTTTCTGGCTGGGCGCGGCAGATTTGCAGCCCGGTCGTCCGGCCGCCGCTGCATCGCGCGACGCTGATTCTCCCCACGAATGAAATGGGGAAGTAGTTTGTGAAATGTAAAGGCATTCATTATCTGCGTCAAGGTAATGAAATTACCAAGATTAAAATGAAATGAATGCGGTATCATGCCCTCGTGCCTGGCGTTTCCCGTAGCGGGGAATGCATGGTTTTGCCTTTGGCAGAGGAGACAAATGACGGTCAACATGGACATGAACGGCCTGCAGACCGGCTTCGCAGCCGACGTTCTGCTCGACCCGGAGCACATCGAGTTCCGTGACCACTTCCGCCGCTTCGTGACCGGGCGGCTGGAGTCACTGGCGCTGCAGGGTGAGCGCGAGCGCGGGTTTCCGCGCGACGTTTATCCGGTGCTTGCAGAAGGCGGCTACCTCGCGCCCGACTATCCGGAAGAACTCGGCGGCGGCGGGGGCGACATCCTTCTTGGCTGCGTGTACTACGAGGAACTCTCGCGCATTCCAGCCGGGGTGTCGGCCGGCGTGTTTGCGCACCAGCACCTGGCGGTGCGCCCCCTGTTCGAGCTGGGCAGCGATGCGCAAAAGCGCGAATACATGGTGCCGGCCCTCAAGGCCCAGCGCATCGGCGCCTTCGCACTCACGGAGCCGGACGCCGGCAGCGACGTGCAGGGCATCAGGACCCGCGCACGCCGCGATGGTGACGACTGGATCCTCACCGGCAGCAAGGTCTACATTACCAACGGCACGATTGCCGACTACTTCATCCTCGCCGCGCGGACCTCGCCAGAACGCAAGCCTGATGCAATCTCCCTGTTCCTCGTAGACCGGAATCTCAAGGGGATCGAGGCCTCGCCGCTGGACAAGCTGGGCAATCACTCCTCCTCCACGGCACTTGTCTCGTTCAGCGACGTGCGGGTCGGCCCGGGACAACTCCTGGGCGAGGTGGGTGGCGGCCTTGCCCAGCTCAAGGCGACGCTGTCCTCCGGCCGCATCATGCAGGCCACACGGGGCCTGGGTATTGCGCAGGTGGCCATGGAGAAGACCTTGCGCTATGCGCAGGAGCGGCAGGCCTTTGGCAAGGCCATAGGCCAGTTCCAGGGCGTGGCCTTCAAGGTGGCCGAGATGGCCGCGCGCATCGAGGCGGCCCGCCTCATGGTGTACAGCGCGGCGCGCGACTGCATCGCCGGAAGGGACACCCAGCGCGGTGCATCCATGGGCAAGTTCATGACGGCTGACGCCGTGATCTTTGCGACCCAGCAGGCGGTCAACCTTCATGGCGGATATGGGTATATGGAAGAAAGCGGCATTCCGCGCCTCTTTCGCGACGGGCCCGAGTCCTACATCGGCGAAGGAACGCCAGAAATCCAGCTGCGCATCATTGCCCGCCAGATGGGCATGCATTGCTAACCACATTCCCGCCCCCTTCACCTTCAATCACAAGGAGACAATCATGAAAAGACGCCTGACCCTCAGCCTCGGCCTGATCGCTGCGGCAGCCATCACAGCGCAGCTTCCCGCAATCGCGCAAACCAACTTCCCGGACAAGACCGTCCGCATCGTGGTGCCGTACCCGCCAGGCGGCGCGACGGATGTCTCCGCACGCCTGCTGGCCGCAGAGATGACCAAGCAGCTCGGACAAAGCGTGATCGTGGAGAACAAGCCTGGCGTGGCGGGCGTGATCGGGACAGACTTTGTGGCCAAGTCACCGGCCGACGGCTACACCCTGGTGTTTGGCGGTCCGGGCAACCTGACGCTGCGGCCCATCATGGACCCCAAACTGTCGTACAAGGTGGACAAGGACCTGGCGGCCATCAGCCATATCGTCACCTATGACCACCTGCTCGTGGTGCGCAACGGCCTGCCGGCGCGCAATGTGCAGGAGTTCATCAAGATCGCCAAGGAGGGCAAGCTGTCCTACGGCTCGTCCGGCACCGGCGGCCCGCAACACCTGGCCATGGAACTGTTCAAGTTCATGACCCAGACCAACTTGACGCATGTGCCTTACAAGGGCGAGAGCCCTGCGATGCTCGACCTTGTCGGTGAGCGCGTGGATGCGGCCATCATCTCCACCGCCGTCGCGGGCCAGCTCATCAAGAGCGGCAAGGTGCGCGCCATTGCCGCAACCAATCCGTACCGCTCCAAGACCTTCCCGGAACTTCCCACCGTGGCAGAAGCCGGGGTGCCGGGCTATGAGATGGTGTCCTATGGCGGCCTGCTCGCGCCCGCCGGCACACCTGCGCCCGTGATCGAGAAGCTCTCGCGCGCAGCCATGGCATCCATGAAGGTGCCCTCGGTGCAGCAGCAGTTCTATGACGCCGGGCTGTTCCCGATCGGCGCCTCGGCCACCGACTTCACCACGCTGCTGCGCAATGAGCGTGAGAAGTGGGCACCCATCATCAAGAGCTCGGGTGCGACGCTGGAATGAGCATCCCCGCCATACCTGTCGGCGCGGCAGGCAACTTCCGGCTCGACGGCCGGGTGGCTGTGGTCACCGGGGGTGGCGGCGCCATTGGCGCGGCCACCTGCCAGGTGCTGGCCGCCGCCGGTGCCACTATCGCCTGCCTGGACCTGTCGCCTGACGCCGCAGGCGCCGTGGCCCAGGGGATCACGCAGTCCGGCGGGCGCGCATTGGCCCTGGCCTGCGATGTCGCGTCGGAGGAATCCGTCGATGCGGCGGTCCGCGAGCTGGTGTCCCGGCTCGGCGCCCCGCAGATCCTGGTGCACTGCGCGGCCATGCTGGACAAGACCGCCAGGATCACCGACTACAGCCTTGCCGAATGGAATGAGGTCATCGGCACCAACCTCACAGGCGCATTCCTGGTGAGCCGCGCGGTACTTGGTCCGATGGCCGCTTCCGGCGGAGGCTCCATCGTCCACATTGCATCCATGCATGGCCACGTGGCCCGCGCGGGCCGCGCTGCCTACGGCACTGCCAAAGGCGGCCTGATCATGCTGGCCAAAACCATGGCGGTGGATCACGCGCAGGACAACATCCGGGTCAACACCATCTCGCCTGGCGGCGTGGAGACCCGGCGCACGGCCTTCAGGTACAAGGACGACCCGGAAGGCAAGCGCGCGATCGTCGCCCGCTACCCGATGCTGCGTTATGGCCAGCCCGTGGAAATCGCCAATGCCGCATTGTTCCTTGCAAGCGATGCCTCCTCGTTCATGACAGGCGCCGACGTGCCTGTTGACGGTGGATACACCACTGTCTGACACCACACCTTTTCCAGGACTCGACATGACACAAGACTTCGGCGCACCCACCCATGCCGGCACACCCCATTCGCCGCTGGGCCATGAAACCCGGCGAGTCGTCGTTGGCGACGAATACGTCAACAATGCCCTGCAGAGCACGCCATTCGACGCCGAGTGGCAGGCCTACCTGAACAACCAGTTGTGGGCCCGCACCTGGGCACGCGGCGTGATCAGCCACCAGGAATTCAGCCTGATCAACCTTGCCATGCTGGCCGGCCTTGGCCGCATGGAAGAGTTCGAGCTGCACTTCAAGATAGCCATTACCCGCACGAAGCCGCCGCTTGCCAAGCTGCGCGAACTGCTGCTGCACATCGGCATGTACTGCGGCATCCCGGTGGGACGCGACTGCTTCGTGATTGCACGCCGGCTGCTCAGGGAACACAACATCGACCTGTCGGAGCTGCAGGACAAGGAAGCTTCGAAATCATGATGAACCTGCCCTATGGGGAACTCGCGGTCGGCCAGAAGGCCCGCTCGCGCGGACGCACCATCACCGAGACCGACGTCGTCAATTTCTGCGGCCTCACCGGCAACTGGCTGGAGATCCATGCCAATGCGGAATTCGCCAAAAAGTCAATGTACGGCCAGCGCGTCGTGCAGGGGGGCCTGGTCTTTGTCATCAGCAACGCACTGTTCGGCTTCGATTCGGCCGTGGTCGAGGCCTTCTACGGCGTTGACAAGCTGCGCTTTCTCAAGCCCACCTTCATCGGTGACACGCTGCATGCCGAGAGCGAGATCGTCGCCATGCGGGACAAGGGCGAGAAGCACGGCGTCGTGACGGCGCAGCTGTTTGCAGTCAACCAGCGCGCCGAAAAGGTACTGAGCTGCGAATTCACCCTGCTGATCCGGCGCGAGCGCCTGATTATTGAATGACCCTTTCCCACCGCGATACATGAGGCAACCGAGACCATGAATTTCCTGAACGACGAGCAGCAGATGTGGAAGGAGACCGTCGACCGCGTGATGCTTGAGGAGATCACGCGCGAGTACGTGCGCCAGTGCGATATCGATCGCAATTACCCGTACGAAGCCTATGACAAGGTCGCAAAAATGGGCTGGCTGCGCCTGCTGGTGCCTGAAGAACACGGCGGCGACGGCGGCACCATTTTTGACTACGCACTGATGTGCGAAGGCCTGGCGCGCTATGGCTTTGACTTTGCCACGGCCTTCATGGTGTCCACATTCACCGCGATGAATATCTGCAAGTTCGGCACAAGGGAGCAGCAGGAGCGGTTCCTTCCGGCTTTCATGAAGGGCGAGATCCGCTTTTCCATCTCCATTTCGGAGCCGTCGGCCGGCTCGGATGCAGCCAACACCCGCACCCGCTCCGAGGAAACACCGCAGGGCTGGTCCATCACCGGCCAGAAGCTGTGGTGCTCCGGCGCCGCCGCGCGCAACACGGTGATTGCCATGCTCACGCGCAGCGACAAGGCCGCTGCCAAGCACAAGGGCCTGACGGTGCTGCTGGTGCCCAATGACACCAGGGGCCTGGACATCCGCAGGCTGCCGACGCTGGCCCGCCGCGCAACCGGCACGACGGAGATCTTTGCCGATGGCGCCGTCGTGCCGCATGCAAATGTCCTGGGACAGCCCGGCGACGGCTGGAAGATCATTACCGACCATCTTGAGCTGGAGCGCATTGCCGTTTCGGCCGCGTATGTCGGCAACGCCCAGCAGGCGGTCACGGACGCGTTGCGCTATGCGCAGGAGCGCATCCAGTTCGACAGGGCCATCTATGAGTTCCAGGTGATCCGCCACATGCTGGCGGACATGCAGACGGCCGTGGATGCCGCGCGGCTCATGGTCTACCGTGCGGCCGACATGGCGTCACGCGGGCTTGCCTGCCAGCGTGAAGTCTCCATGGCCAAGCTCATGGCCTCGGAGACGCTGCAGACCGTGACCCGCAACGGCATGCAGATCCTGGGCGGCCACAGCATGCTGCCAGAGGCCGACATGGAGCGCTTCTTCCGCGAAGGCATGCAGTCCACCATTGGTGGCGGCACCTCGCAGATCCAGCGCACCCTCATCGCGAAGTCAATGAGCCTCTGATGCCGGACCATTCTTCCAGCGCTCCGCCCCGACTGCCGCTGGCAGGCGTGCGCGTGCTTGACCTCACCCGCATCCTCGCAGGTCCATGGGCCACGCAGAACCTGGCCGACCTGGGTGCCGAAGTCATCAAGATAGAGAACCCGAACGGCGGCGACGACACCCGGCAGATGGGGCCGCCATTCGTGCGGGACCAGCATTCCGGCGAGAACTGTGATGCCGCCTACTTCCTGGCTGCCAACCGCGGCAAGGAGTCGGTGGCCATAGACATTGCAACGCCCCGGGGGCAGGAACTGGTGCGGGCCCTCGCCGCAAAATGCGACGTCCTGGTCGAGAACTTCAAGGTCGGCGGACTTGCCCGCTACGGGCTGGACTATGCATCGCTGCACAAGGCACTACCCCAGCTCATCTATTGCTCCATTACCGGCTTCGGCCAGACCGGTCCGTACAGGCAGCGTGCCGGGTACGACTACCTGATCCAGGGCAGCGGGCCGGCGTGGCGCTGGCCGACATCATCTCCGGCATGTACGCGGCCCTTGGCATCGTTGCCGCGCTGCGTCACCGGGATGCAGGTGGCGGCGGCCAGCACCTGGACATCGGCATGCTCGACGTCCAGGTGGCGGTACTGGCCAACCAGTCCATGAACTACCTGACCACTGGTGTGGCGCCTCAGCGCATGGGCAATGGACATCCGAACATCGTGCCCTACCAGTACTTTCCGGCCGCTGACGGGCAGTTCATCCTGGCTGTCGGCAATGATGCCCAGTTTGCCCGCGCCATGCAGGTGCTGGGCCTGGCCGAAGAAGCGTCCGATCCCAGGTTTGCCACGATCGCGCTGCGCGTGGCCAATCGCGATGTGCTGCTGGCGCTGATGACGGCACGCACGCGCACGCGCACCATTGATGAATGGGTCGCGGCGATGGAAGCGGTCGACGTGCCGTGCGGCCCCATCAACACCATTGACCGCGTGTTTGCCGATCCGCAGGTCAAGGCCCGCGGGGTGCAGATGTCCCTGCCGCACAAGGCGGCGGGCACCGTGCCCTCGGTCGCCAACCCCATGCGGTTTTCAGAAACCCCGATCAACTACGAGGCCGGCCCTCCGGTGCTTGGCCAGCACACGCACGAGGTGCTGCAGCGCGTGCTGGGCGCAACCGGGACGGATATCGCCGGCTGGAGCGCACAAGGCATCATCAAGGAGACAACATGACAGGAAAGACCGCTGCCACAGGGCAGGACACCGGGTGGGACGACGTGCCCGTGATGGGCATGGGCCTGTATTGGGACGACGTCAAGGTCGGCCAGCGCCTGCGCACCCTGGGGCGCACCATTACCGAAGCCGACATCACCATGTTCATCGGCGTGACGGGCATGGTCGAGGAGATGTTCACCAATGTGGAGTACATCCGCAAGGAGTCGAAAATCGGCGCCCGGCCGGCGCCGGGCTCGATGGTGTACTGCATCTCGGAAGGCCTGCTGATGCAGTCCACGATGCAGCGCACCGGCATGGCTTTCCTTGAGTGCGACTTGCGCATCCTCAAGCCCACCGTTGCCGGGGACACCATCCATGTGCAGGCGGAGGTCGTGGAGGCACGTGCCACCAGCAAACCCGGCCGCGGCCTGATGCGTACCTTCAACCGCGTCGTCAACCAGAAAGGCGAAGTCGTCGCCACCTACAACCCGCTGCGCATGGTCAAGGGCCGCAGCCAGTAGATCCGTTTTTCCCACGTCATCAACCCAAACCAGGAGACAAGCCATGAAACTGCTCAGGACAATCAAGCAATTGCTCACCGGCGGCGCGCTGCTCATGAGCGCCACGCTGGCGCTCGCGCAGACTGCCGCGACCTTCCCGAACAAGCCCATCCACATCGTGGTGCCGTTCGCGGCAGGCACGACCACCGACCAGGCAGCCCGCTACATCGGCCAGCGGATCACCGAGCAGACCAGGCAGCCGGTGGTCATCGAAAACAAGGCAGGTGCCAGCGGTTTCATCGCCCTGCAGTACCTCCTGCAGCAGCCGGCTGACGGCTACTACATACCGATTGGCACCAACACCACGCACGCAGCCAATCAGGCGCGTTTCAAGAAGGTACCGTATGACCGGTAGGCAACTTCGTCCCGCTGACAGGCGTGACCATTGGCGGTGTGGTGCTGGTGGTGGCACCTTCCACACCCGCCAACAATGTGCAGGAACTGATTGCCCTGGCCAAAAAGAGCGGCAAGATGACGTTTGGCGCCGGCAACTCCTCGTCGCGCGCGGGCGGGGAGGTCTTGCGCGACCTGGCCGGCATCCCGCTGACCCACATCCCCTACAAGGCCCTGCCTGCCGCCCTCACCGACCTGATGGGCGGGCAGATTGACATGGTGTTCGGCGATGCGCCGGCTGTCATGCCCCTGGTGCGTGCCGGCAAGCTCAAGGCCCTGGGTGTCTCGACGCGCGCCCGCATGCCCGGCTATGAAGAGATCCCCACCATTGCCGAACAGGGCGTGAACGGCTATGAAACCAATGGATGGCTTGCAGCCTTTGCGCCCAAGGGCACGCCCAACGATGTCGCTGACAAGCTGAGCAAGATGATTGCCGACATCATGCGCACGCCGGAAGCCGACAAGTACTTCGGCGCCAATGCGTGGAAGCCGATCCCGATGACACGCGCCGAGATGGCCGCGTTCC
>CAZFKW010000061.1:0-2141 GCA_964519795.1 uncultured Ramlibacter sp.
GGAGGCGGGAAGTCCGGGGTGGTTGGTCGCGCCGGCGTCTGCACCGCCTGCCTCGTCCACCTTTGGTCCGAGCAATGCTTCCAGGCCGCGGCCCAGGCCCTTGGGTTTTTTGGTCGCCATGATGTTGTTCTCAGTCTTTCAGTAATTCTTGCAGCAGGGCCTGGCCTTCCGGCCAGATACCCAGGCCGGAATCGGCATTGATGTGGCCGCGCTGCCCGTAGTCGATGAAGCGCGCACCCCAGGCCAGGGCCATGGACCTGGCGCGATCGAATTCGCAGTAAGGGTCGTTGTGGCTGCCCAGCAGCACGGCCGGGAACGGCAGCTTCTGCATGGCAACCGGAGTCCAGCTCGGCAGCTGTGCGCGGATTTCCTCGCGCTCCACATCACCGGGCGCCACCAGCAGGGCCGCTTTGACGAGATGCGTGTTGCGTGAATGGCTGGCCCATGCGGCTGTCAGGATGCAGCCCAGGCTGTGCGCCACCAGCACTGCCGGACGCGGGTCGGACAGCAACACGTCTTCAAGCCGGGATATCCAGTCCCCACGCAGCGGGCGCATCCAGTCGTGCTGCTCGACCCGCTCGTAGCCAAACTCCTGCTCCCACAGGCTCTGCCAGTGCAGCGGCCCGGAGTTCTCCCAGCCGGGCAGCAGGAGGATGCGGTTGCCCTTTTCAGCCATAGGTCGTCCGTCTCACATCTTCTGGATGCGCTCGACCATTTCCTGGGCGAACTCGACAAAGGCCTGGCTGCCCTTGGCAGCGGGGTCGAAGACGACGCCGGGCAAGCCATAGCTGGGAGCTTCCGCCAGGCGGACGTTGCGCGGGATGACGGTGTTGAAGACCTTGTCGGCAAAATGGGCCTTGAGCTGGTCGCTCACCTGCTGCTGCAAGGTGATGCGGGGGTCGAACATGACGCGAAGCAGGCCGATGATCTGCAGGTCCTTGTTCAGGTTGGCGTGTACCTGCTTGATGGTGTTGACCAGGTCGGTCAGGCCTTCCAGCGCAAAGTACTCGCACTGCATGGGCACGATCACGCCGTGGGCGCAGCACAGACCGTTCAGGGTGAGCATGCTGAGCGACGGCGGGCAGTCGATCAGGATGAAGTCGTATTGGTCGAGCACTGCGGCGAGCGCCTGCTTCAGCCGCCGCTCGCGCCGCTCGACGCCGACCAGTTCCACCTCGGCACCGGCGAGCTCACGGTTGGCGCCGAGCACGTCGTAGCCGCACTTTTCACTCCTGACGCGGGCTTCGGCCACGGTCGCAGATTCGAGCAGCACGTCATAGACGCTAAGCTCCATCTTGCGCTTGTCCACGCCGGAGCCCATGGTTGCATTGCCCTGCGGGTCGAGGTCGATCAGCAGCACCCGCTGCCCGACCTTCGCCAGTCCGGCAGCCAGGTTGACCGTGGTCGTCGTCTTGCCAACGCCGCCCTTCTGGTTGGCTACGCAGAATATCTTTGCCATAGGGTGGGCCTGTTCTTATTTGGTGAGGGCCAGCTTGACGCCAAAGCCGATGAGGAAGATGCCGGCCAGCTTTTCCAGGCCACGGCTGATGACCGGGTTGGCGCGAAGGCGCTCGGCCAGGTAGTAGGTGAGCATGACGGCGCCAAGTCCGTAGAGGAAGGTGAGGACGGCAACGGTGGCAGCCATGACGCCAAAGGTCAGCAGGCCCTGGTGCTGCGCCGGATCCACAAAGAGCGGGAAGAACGCCATGTAGAAAACGATGGCCTTGGGGTTGAGCAGCGTGATCAGCGCTGCCTGGCGGAAGTAGTGGCGGGGCTGGATGTTGAGCACAGGCTTGCTGCCGGGTTTGGCCGTCAGCATCCTGAACCCCAGCCACGCAAGGTAGGCGGCGCCCAGCCACTGCACGGCATGGAAGGCGGCCGGGTAGGTCGTCAGCAGGGTGGCAACGCCGGCGACAGCCAGCCACATCAGCACCTGGTCGCCGGCGATGACACCCATCGTCGCTGCCATGCCGCCCATGCGGCCACCCTTGCTGGTAGAGGTAATCAATGCGAGGTTGCCGGGGCCGGGTATGGCCAGAAATACGATGATTGCGGCGACGAAAGCGCCGTAGTCTGAAATGCCAAACATGAAAATTCCCCGGGATTGAAGGACTGAGTTTACGTTAGCAGGCGCGCTGGTT
>CAZFKW010000061.1:2151-13260 GCA_964519795.1 uncultured Ramlibacter sp.
GCATCGTGCACGCGGAGAATGAGATCAACTACTGCGCGCGCTGTCAGACCGGCGATTGTGATGTTTGGCGCATCCAGACGATGCATCGCTGGGCATCGAGGCCCGGAACGGTCAGTTGTTCCACGTGAAACACTTCCGTCCCCGGTGGGAGGAGCGCCAGTTCCTCAGCCGGGTGCTTGCCCTTCATGGCGAGCCAGACACCCTGCGCTGCCAGCGCCCCACGCGACCAGGTGACGAAGTCGGCCAGCGACGCAAAGGCGCGGGAGCTGACGATGTCATAAGGTTCGGAGATGCTCTCCACCCGGGCATGCACGCCCCGCAGATTGGGCAGCTTCAATGTGACTGCGGCCTGCTGGACGAATGCCGCTTTCTTGCCGACCGTATCCACGCAGGTCACAGCCACTTCCGGGCAGCAGATGGCGATGACGACGCCCGGCAGGCCGGCACCGGACCCCACGTCCAGCAGGCGGGCCGCCTCCCCGCCCGTGTGACGGCGCAGCGGCGCTATCACGGCGAGGCTGTCCAGCAGGTGGTGCGTCAGCATCTCGGCCGGGTCACGTACGGCGGTGAGGTTATAGACCTTGTTCCATTTGCCGATCAGGGCGATATAGTCCAAACACTGCTCAACCTGCCTGTCACCCAGGTCCAGTGCCAGCCCGGCGAGCCCGGTCCGCAGCTCCGCCTCAAGCGGCCGCATCGGCGTGGGTTTCGTTGGCGGATGCAACCAGCCCCTTCCACTTGCTCTTCTTCAGATGAACCAGCAGCAAGGAGATGGCAGCCGGCGTCACACCCGAGATGCGCGAGGCCAGCCCGAGGGTTTCCGGCCGGTGTTTGTTCAGCTTGTGCCGCACTTCATAGCTCAGTGCTGTCACCTGCAAGTAGTCCAGATCGGCCGGAAGCTTGAGGTTCTCGTAGTGGCTGGCGCGCTCGACTTCGTCGCGCTGGCGGTCGATATAGCCGGAGTATTTGGCCGAAATCTCGATCTGCTCGATCACCGACGACAGAAAGTCCGCCCCACCCTCATCCGCCACCACGCCTTCGGCGAGTGAGCTACTTTGCGAAACAGCAGCCAAAATCAGTTCCGGATTAGCGTACCTTCCGCCATCCAGCGACATCAACTGCGCATAATTCACGTCCGGCCTGCGCAGCAAATCGGCAAGGTTGTATTCGTGGTCAATTGCCTTGCCCAGAACCCGCTCAGACTCCGACGCCGGAAGGTTGGCCGGGCTGACCCAGACTGACTTCAGGCGCAGTGTTTCACGTGAAACAAGATCGCGCTTGCGGTTGAAGGCATCCCATCGCACATCGTCCACCAGGCCCAACCGTCTGCCGATCTCGGTCAGCCGCATGTCCGCATTGTCTTCACGCAGTTGCAACCGGAACTCGGCGCGGCTGGTGAACATCCGGTAAGGCTCTGTCACACCCTTGGTGATCAGGTCGTCCACCAGAACGCCCAGGTAAGCCTCGTCCCGCCGGGGTAGCCACGGCTCCTCGCCCTTGCATTGCAAGGCCGCGTTGATACCAGCAAACATGCCCTGGGCGGCGGCTTCTTCATACCCCGTCGTCCCATTGATCTGGCCCGCAAAGAACAGCCCACCGATGGACCGCGTCTCAAAGCTCGTCTTCAGCGCACGCGGGTCGAAGTAGTCGTATTCAATCGCATAGCCTGGCCGCAGGATGTGCGCGTTCTCCAGCCCTGCCATCGACCGGACCAGTTCGTACTGGATGTCAAACGGCAGGCTCGTCGAAATGCCGTTGGGGTAGTACTCATTCGTGGTCAGGCCCTCGGGCTCCAGGAAAATCTGGTGGCTGCTCTTGTCTGCAAAGCGGTTGATCTTGTCTTCCACGCTCGGGCAGTAGCGCGGGCCAATGCCCTCGATCTGTCCGGTGAACATGGGGCTGCGGTCAAAGCCGGAGCGGATGATGTCGTGGGTACGCTCGTTGGTGTGGGTGATCCAGCAAGGCATCTGTGCTGGATGCTGCGAGGCATGGCCCATGAAGCTGAACACCGGCACGGCATCGCCGATGCCGCCCGGCATGCCGTCTCCCGGCTGTTCCAGGCACTTGCTGAAGTCAATCGTTCGCCCGTCAAGCCGGGGCGGCGTGCCGGTTTTCAGCCGGCCCTGCGGCAGCTTCAGTTCTTTCAGCCGTGCGGAAAGGCTGACTGCCGGCGGGTCACCTGCCCTGCCCGCTGCATAGTTGTTCATGCCCACATGGATCTTGCCGTCCAGGAAGGTCCCGGCCGTCAACACCACAGTCCTGGCACGAAAGCGTATGCCCACTTGCGTCACAGCCCCCACCACACGGTCACCTTCGACCACAAGGTCATCGACAGCCTGCTGAAACAGCATGAGATTCGGCTGGTTTTCAAGCCGGCGCCGGATGGCGGCCTTGTACAGAACCCGGTCCGCCTGGGCACGCGTGGCGCGCACCGCAGGCCCTTTGCTGGAGTTGAGGATGCGGAACTGGATGCCGCCTTCATCCGTCGCCGCAGCCATGGCGCCGCCCATGGCATCGATTTCCTTGACCAGGTGGCCCTTGCCGATCCCGCCAATGGACGGGTTGCAGCTCATCTGCCCCAGCGTCTCAATGTTGTGGGACAGCAACAGCGTCTTGCATCCCATGCGCGCAGCCGCCAGGGCGGCCTCAGTCCCGGCATGGCCGCCGCCAACCACGATCACATCAAATTCCTGGGGATACAACATGGGCGTTCAAGCCTCCATTCAAGCCGCCGGCCGGTGCAGCGGGCGGGCCGCAGAGCGGGCCAGAGGCTGACTCAGCGGAGCCGCGATTTTATCGCGCTGCACAAAATATGTGCAAAAGCACGCCATCGCGACGTCATGACAAGGACCGGGCGGGTGACAATCGCATACAAATCCGGAGGGCATCAGCCTTGTTCGCCATTCATCGTCCAGCCGGCGTAGTCGCCGCCATCGCGGGCATCGCCTGCGCCGTCGCACCCTTTGCCAGTGCCCTCAGCCAGCCACTCGACCAGATCCTCCCCTCTGCCGTCGCCGTTCATCCCAAGGTCCAGGCTGCCCGCGCCGCCGCCCGCGCCACAGGCTTTGAAATCGAGGCGGCTGAAGCGGCATGGTCCCCGCGCTTCGGCGTCGTGGCCGACCCGGGCCTCACCTCCAGCAATACAGGCGGGGGCAGCGGCTCCGCAGGCGACCTCGGCATCCGGGGCACCAAGCTGATCTACGACGGCGGCAAGACAGATGCCGAGATCGAGCGGCAGAAGGCGCGCCAGTCCGGCGCCGTGCTGCGCATCCAAGTCGCGGTCGAGCAACTCGCCGGCCAGATCACCGATGCCTACCTGGAAAGCGTCAAGCAGCAAAGGCTCGCTGAAGAAGCCCAGCGCAATGTGGCAGCCCACAGCGACCTCGTCTCACGCGTGGCCGAAATCGCCAATGTGGACCGGGGCCGCAGGTCAGACCTTGACCAGGCCAACGCCCGGCTGGAGCAGGCAAAAGTCACACTCGCCACACGCCAGGCTGCGCTCACCGAGGCCACTGCCACCCTGGGCGCACTGGTACAACGCCGCGTCGCCAGCCTGCAGGCACCCCGCAGCGCCGCTCCCGCCATGCCAGCTGGCTGGCGAGGGCCACTGGTTCTGGCGCGTCATCGCCCACTTCCGTGCCTACTACGTCGAGGCTGCCGTCAGTGCCATCCTGATCAACATCCTGGCGCTGGCCAGCATCTTCTTCACCATGAACGTGTACGACCGCGTGGTCAACAACCAGGCCTACACCACGCTCTGGACGCTGGCCATCGGCGTGGGCATTGCGCTGGTGTTCGAGTACTTCCTGCGCAACCTGCGCGCCTGGCTGCTCGACAGCGCCGGCAAGAAGGCCGACCTGCTGCTCGGCTCCTCGCTGTTTGCCAAGGTGCAAGCCACCCGGCTGGAAGCGCGCCCGCAATCGGCCGGCGCCTTTGCCAACATGCTCAAGGAATACGAGTCGCTGCGCGACTTCGCCACCTCCACCGTGCTCGTGGCGTTGAGCGACCTGCCCTTCCTGCTGATGTTCCTGGCGGTGCTCTACGTCATCGCTGGAAGGCGCTGAAACCCTCAAGGCCCTGCGCGCCGAAGGCCGCATGCAGTCGCTGTACGAACGCGCCAGCGCCATCACCGCCATCACGGCCAACAAGAGCCGGCTGCTGTCCAATGCGCTGACCAACTTCCACTATGCGATCACGACGCTCTGCACCATTGCCATGGTGGTCTGGGGCGTGTACCTCATCGGCGACAACACCATCACCATGGGCACACTGATCGGCGCCGTGATGCTGTCCAGCCGCACACTCAACCCGCTGGCCGCATTCAACAGCCTGGCGATCCGGCTGCAGCAGGCACGCAGCAGCTACCGGACGCTCAACGACATCATGAAGCGCCCCAGCGACCGCGAGCCCGGCCGCAGCTATGCGGCGCGTGCCAGCCGCGAAGCCAGCCTTGCAGCGCGCGACATCAAGTTCTCCTATGCGTCCAGCGCGCCCATGGTTGTGCGCGATGTCAGCTTCGAGCTGCGCCGAGGCGAGAAGCTCGCGATCCTCGGCCGCGTGGGCAGCGGCAAGACCACGCTGCTCAAGCTGATGGCCGGCCTTTACGCGCCCACATCAGGCCTCATCGTGATGGACGGCGTGGACATCCGCCAGGTCGATCCTTCCGAGTACCGCGCCAGCGTGCTCTATGTCGGCCAGCATGCCCAGATGTTCTACGGCACGCTGCGTGAGAACCTCAAGCTCGGCGCACCCTTTGCCACCGACGACGCCATGATGCAGGCCGCCGCAACGGTCGGCGTCCACGCCTTCGCGCAGGCGCATCCGCTGGGCTACGACATGGTGGTCGGCGAGCGGGGCGAGAACCTGTCGGGCGGGCAGCGCCAGGCCATCGCGCTGGCGCGTGCGGTGCTGGTCAACCCCGATGTCATCCTGCTGGACGAACCCACCGCCGCGATGGACAGTGGCACCGAGAGCACCGCGTTGCGCGCCCTGTTTGACTTTGCGAAAGACAAGACCGTGGTGCTCGTCACCCACAAGCTGCAGTTGCTGGACTATGTGGACCGCGTCATGGTGATCGACCACGGCGTGCGCGCAGCCGACGGCCCGCGCGACGCCGTGATGCAGGCCATGCGTGAGGGCCGCGTCAAGAAGGTGGACCCGACGGCCCCGGCGATCGGGCGCAAGGCCGCTGCCGCAGGCACACCGGCAGGCGCGCATCCCGGTGCAGCTGACGCCGGCACGGGGACAGCAGGAGAACAGCCATGACGCAGCCGCAGGACAACAAGCCCATGCTGCTCGCCGTGCAGGACAACCGGGTGCCCGCCGTCCCGTCCACGCTCACCGCGCGCGACCTGCCTTACACACAGGACGTCTACCAGGCGCTCGTCACCGAGCGGCAGCACATCGTGGCCTGGCTGCTCGGGACTCTGGTGGCGCTGCTGGCCAGCGTCATCGCCTGGGCGGCCCTCACGACGGTGGAAGAGATCACGCTCGGTGAAGGCCGCATCATTCCGTCCAGCCGCGAGCAGGTCATCCAGAGCCTGGAAGGAGGCATCGTGGCCGAGCTTTTCGTGCGCGAAGGGGCGGTCGTTGCTGCGGGCCAACCGCTGGTGCGCATCGACCCCACGCGCGCGCGCAGCTCTCTGATGGAGGGCGTGAGCAAATCACTGGCGCTCAAGGCCACGCAGGCCCGGCTGCGCGCCGAGAGCCGCGGCGGCAGCATCGTGTTCCCTCCCGAAGTGCTGGCCGTGCCGCAGCTGGTGCGCAGCGAGACCGAGACCTTCAATGCCAAGCGCAGCGCGGTGGATGAATCGGTTGCCGGCCTGCGCCGCAGCATCGCCCTGGCCAACAGCGAGCTGCAGATGCTGGAGCCCCTGTCCGCCAGGGGCCTGGTGGCAGAGACTGAAGTGCTGCGCCTGCGCCGCAGCATCAATGAGCTGCAGGTTCAGATCACCGACAAGCAGACCAAGCTGCGCGCCGACTCGGCCAACGAACTCGTCAAGGTCGAGTCGGAACTGGCACAGACCAGCGAGACGCTGACCGCGCGTGAAGACATCCTGCGCCGCACCACGCTGACGGCGCCGGTGCGCGGCACCGTCAAGAATGTGCGCTTCAACACCGTGGGTGGCGTGGTGCAGCCGGCGCAGGACATCATGGAGATCGTCCCACTGGAAGACCAGCTGCTGGTGGAGGCCCGCATCCGCCCGGCCGACGTCGCCTTCCTGCGCCCGGGGCTGGAGAGCACCGTCAAGATCACCGCCTACGACTACGCCATCTACGGCGGCCTCAAGGGAAAGATCGAGCTCATCAGCCCGGACACCGTGCAGGACGAGGAAGCCAGGGGCCAGAAAGGCGGCGACGAGAAGTTCTACCGCGTCGTGATCCGCACTGACAAGGCCGAGCTCGTTGCAGGTGGCAAGTCCATGCCCATCATCCCGGGCATGATCGCCATCGTTGAAATCAAGACCGGCGAGAAGTCGGTTCTGAGCTACCTCATCAAGCCGCTGAACAAGGCGCGAGAGGCGCTGCGCGAACGCTAAATTGAAGCGTCACTCATCTCAAGAACGGCAAACTGAAGCATCGCTCACGTCCGGGATGACAGGCATCAAAGGGCCAGGTCAACATACCAGAGCCGCCACTGCAGGCTGACGCCGTCTGAGTCACGCACCACGCCCACCTGCGATTCAAGCGCCTGCACCAGCGCCGGCGCCGGGCAGTCCTTGACGCCGAACAAGCCGGCGGTGAACGCCAGCATGTCGGCATCCGTTGCAAAGCGCCAGGGTACCACCCTCTCCTCACAGCGCAGCACGCGGCCCAGCCGGCCCCAAGCCTGGGGGTCTGCAGCGCGGTACAGCCCGTTGTGCCCGGTCTGGTTGTAACGGCCCACGAAGCCGTCAAGAAAATCTGCGACTTTCGAGCCCAGCGGCACATCGGCCATGTGCAGCACACCGCCCTCGCCCAGCAGCGTGAGCAACCGCCGCACGAATGCATCGCCCTCCTGGATGTGGTGCAGCGCGGCGAGGCACACCACATGGTCGAACATGACAGCGCCAGCGCCCGCAAGAGCGGCCGCCCAGTCGCCCAGCGGCTGCACCACCGGCACGCCCGCCGAGAAGCCCTCGCTGAACTCCAGCCCGGTCACGCAAGCCTCGGCGAGCCGCGCACGCAGGTAGGCGCCGCCTGCGGGCACGTCGAGCACCTGCTGCCCGGCAAGAACCGGCGCCTTGTCGAAAAGCGCGGCAAACTCGGCGTCGCGCGCAGCGGGCCAACGGACCATGGCCTGCGCATAGGCATCGCCACGCAAGTCAAAAATGTCGCCGTAGCCGGCGGCGCCCAGGTTCATGGCAACACTGCAGGCGTGGCGCCCGCACCACCGCCCGCACCGTCACCTCCCTCAGCCGCGGCACTTGTACCAGAGGCAGCAGCAGCCGCCTTCTGCCTCACGCCCTGCCAGGCCTTCATGTCGCCAAGCACCGCCTTCAGCGCCCGCGTGATGTCATCCAGCGGCTTGTCCCACATGGTCGGGCCCTCGCCACCGGTGCGGGCCAGCACGTTCATGCAGGCATTGGCTTCAAACAGCAGCAGCGTTCCGTCAGGCCGCAGGCTGGCGTCAATGCCGAACCAGTCAAGCCCCAGGCGCCGCGCCATCTCCAGCACGGTCGCGCGGATCTTCGGCGCAGTCACAGTGGCAAAGCCGTCCAGCCAGGCACGCTCCTCTTGCTCCGATCCGGTCACCCGTTCCTTGCGGTGCACCATCCATTCGTTGGAGACGATCAGGTGCCGCGTCAGCACCGCGTCGCCTGCCACCACCAGGCGCGTCTTGCGGTAGTGCCCGTCAGCATCGCGATAGTCCACGAACTGCGTGAGGTACACGTCACGCCCCCCCCAGGGCAAGGGATTGATGGCGTCCCAGTCACCGGCATCCTTGACCAGCGCCGTGCTCACGCCACCGTGGTCGCCCGTCATGCGCACCAGCACCGGATAAACAATCCCGGCCTGTTCCATGGCAGCCTGCAGCTGCGCAACCGTGTCGGCGCGGGTGCGCACCGTCACCGGCACATGAAGGCCCGGCACATCCTTGAGCCGCTGGTACACGCCGTCGCGTGTGGTGCCAAGAACCGCCGCCGGGTGGTTGAAGCAGGGCACGACCAGCTTGCCCACAAAAGCCGCCGCCTGGCGCAGCGCATTCGGGTACAGGTCGGCATCAGCCAGGAAGTTGATGCAGGGCGCGCGCTGCAGTCGCGCATTGATCTCCAGCTTCTGCGCGCCGAAGTACACCGACTGCGCCGCCCAGGGCAGGTCGGTGACCTGGGCCAGAAAGCTCGCCGTGCCCTGCATCACGAGGCGCGGCGCCTCATTCCAGCCCATGAACAGCATCCTGGCGCGGCGGTCGTCGGGTACGCCCATGAGCAGGTAGGCCAGCGGCCGGGCCGCTGGCGTGCCGTGGACAGGGTTCGGCGCAGTGCCGCCGGCAGCAGTCAGGTCAGTCATGTGGAGCCAAGTGTAGCCATGCCCGGCGTCGAGCCGGAACATTGACGGGCACCTGCCAGTCGGAATCTTGTATGTCAAAAAAAACAGGAAACCGCCAAACAACACTCACTCAAACATGTGAGCGTGATTCGCTGATGTTTTTGTTACACGCAGCCTAGGATGTGACAAATAGTGAAATTGTGAACAATTTTTGGAAAACGTCATGAAAAGCCCTCACGCGAATCCGTCAGAACTGCAAGCGCTCAACGCCGTGCCGCGTGCGCCCTTCCCCCTCACCCCTGCAGCGGCGGCCGCCAAACCGGCCAGCGCCATCAGGCTGGCTGCCCTGAAGCGGCTGGAAGAGGAAGAAGAAAAGAACCTGACGGACTCCGTGCCCGCTGAAGGCGAGGCCATGGGGGATGCCCAGGCCGAAGACGGCCTCACCTCCGAAGGCGCCGCACTGGAGGCCATCGCGCCTGCACCACTGCCCGACATGACGGGCCTGGACACGCTGCTTGCCCAGGCCGGACCGGTTGCCACTGGCGGCGGCGTGGCGGGTGGAGCCGGCATCCCGATGGGCGCCATCATCGGTGGCGCGGTAGTCCTGGTTGCTGCCGCAGCCAGTGGCGGCGGCAGCGAGGCCGCTGCACCCGCCCCCGCGCCCGCTCCTGCCGGCCCGCCCAACCAGCCGGCCAGCATCAATGCCAGCGCGCCCCAGCGCACGGGTTTCGTCATCGAGGACTTTGATGCTGCCGATGAGGAAATGTACGACGGCTATTACGACTACACCGGCACCACCGGCAACACCGCAGCCACCGCCCTGAAGATTACCGACGCCGACGGCGGCGCCGACCTGACCTTCCGCGAAGCCACGGCCGAAGAACTGCAGGGCAAGTATGGCGTCTTCACCTTCGACGCAGCCAACGGCCTGTGGACCTACACCATCGACAACAACGACCCGGACACCCAGGCACTGGGCAGCGGCGAAGGCCGCCGCCCGAGAATGCTCAAGGGCATGGGCGACTACTCCGAGGCCTATGATTACCTGACCGTTTACTCGAAAGACGGCACCGCCAGCACCGTGATAGAGGTCGGCGTCATCGGCAAGGCGGAGCCGCCTGTTCCGGGCGGCGAAACCGAAGCGACCGTGGGCGACGGCAACATGGTGCTCATCGACCTGGCCGCACAAATGAAGGAGGGCAGCGAGTTCAGGTACTACACCAACCAGTACCCTGAAAACGGCGATCTCAGCGTGTGGCAAGACGGCGGCTTTGCGTTGTACTTCGCAAGCAGCTCCTTTGAAGGAGACTACCAGGACAGCTTCGGCTACCAGGTCTACGACAACAACGACGGTGGCCGCGTGGTCCGCAACGTCACGCTGAACATTGTCGAGGCTGACGCCAGCGGCGAATCTACCCCGACCTTCGGCGATGGCCACTTCGAGTTCAACGCCACAGAGGGAGTCGCGTCCACCATTGAATTCACCGGCACGCTGGCTGACGAAGACGACGACGGCACCGGAATATTCACGATGGTCCTGCAGGCCCGGGATGCCTACGACGATGGCCACTTCGTGATGACAGCCGATGAGTCCGTCCGCATCCTCGGAGACGGCACGACTGAAGTCGCGATACAGGGCACGCTGGCGGCATTGCAGGCGTTTCTGGAGGCTGACAAGGCCAAATTTGTCGTCAATTCAGAGTACGAAGAATACTACCTTGACTTCAAATCCTATCTCTACGACGAGCAGGGCAATTCGACCGACCAGACCTTCTATGTCGATGACTTTGAAGCCGTCAACGACCTGCCCGTCATCAGCATCTACATGGACGAAGGCCAGGAAAACGGCAACCCTGTGTACTACGTGCCCGCCACCGGTACGGACGATGCCGCAAGCCCCTACCCCCTGCGCAACCCCTACGTGAACGTCCAGCTGGAAGACGAGGAAGCCTGGAACGACTCCCATGGCGACGGCGACTGGGTCTTCCTCGACCTCTCCGTTGACCAGGGCACCCTGTCGCTGCTGGAAGACGATGGCTCCACCGTGTTCAGCAACTGGGGCGACTCGGTAGCCGTCTGGAACGGCACGGAATGGGTCAACACCGGCGACCTGACTGCCTCGATCACCGATGTGAGTTCAATACATCTGCGTGGAGACTACTACGCCCTGGGCGATGCGGTGACCCGCTACCTCGGTTACCAGGGTCCGGAGTCCTTCGCCGCAGGATCAGAAGCCACGCTGACACTGACATTCACTGATGCAGGCGATGAAGTCGCAACGCAACAGATTCCGCTCGTCGCATCAGTTGCCAACACCGGCCCCTTCTTCTCGATCACCAGCGACTTCTCCTTCCCGGACTTCACCATCGTCACCGCAGGCGAGGGCGAGGACGGCCCGGCGTCGCGCATGACCACGGCGACCGCCACACTGGACGAAGACCAGCACCTGACCCTGACCGGCATCGCGGTGAACGACCTCGAGTCCACCGGTGCCAGCAAGGTGGCGCTGCAGGTATCCGCCTACGAGTTCTACATGTATGAAGGGGAACGGCAGTCAGAAGGCCGTTTCGGTGTGTTCCATGTGGACGACGCCTGGCAGGACCTGGTGGACTACAACTACTCAGGCCGCATCAACCTGTA
>CAZFKW010000062.1:0-1605 GCA_964519795.1 uncultured Ramlibacter sp.
TCTTGCGCTCCGGCCCCATGAGGATCTTGTCCTTGGCCTTCTCGAAATCCTGCATCTCGACCACCCGCGCATTGCGGCGGGCGGCCATGAGGGCGGCTTCATTGCAAAGGTTGGCCAGGTCGGCTCCGGACATCCCGGGCGTGCCGCGGGCAATGACGCTGGCATTGACGTCCTGGCCGATCGGCACTTTGCGCATGTGCACATTCAGGATCTGCTCGCGGCCGCGGATGTCGGGCAGCGTCACGTAAACCTGGCGGTCGAAACGCCCGGGGCGCAGCAGCGCGGCGTCCAGGATGTCGGGGCGGTTGGTGGCTGCGACCACGATCACACCCAGGTTGGTCTCGAAACCGTCCATCTCGACGAGCATCTGGTTGAGCGTCTGCTCGCGCTCGTCATTGCCGCCGCCCAGACCCGCGCCGCGCTGGCGACCGACTGCGTCGATTTCGTCAATGAAAATGATGCAGGGGGCGTTTTTCTTGGCGTTTTCGAACATGTCGCGCACGCGGGCGGCGCCCACGCCAACGAACATCTCGACGAAATCGGAGCCCGAAATGCTGAAAAACGGCACCTTGGCTTCGCCGGCGATACCCTTGGCCAGCAAGGTCTTGCCGGTGCCGGGCGGCCCGACCAGCAAGAGGCCGCGCGGTATGCGTCCGCCAAGTTTCTGGAATTTCTGGGGGTCTTTCAGGAAGTCCACGACCTCCTTGACTTCCTCCTTGGCCTCATCGCAACCCGCGACGTCAGCAAAGGTAACCGTATTGTTGTTCTCGTCGAGCATGCGGGCCTTGCTCTTGCCGAAGCTGAACGCCCCGCCCTTGCCGCCGCCCTGCATCTGGCGCATGAAGTAGATCCAGACGCCAATCAAAAGCAGCATCGGCCCCCAACTGACCAGCAGCGTCATGAGAAGGGAGCCCTCCTCACGCGGCTTGACGTCGAACTTCACGCTGTTGGCGACCAGGTCGCCAACCAGCCCGCGGTCAAGGTAGGTGGCAGTTGTGCGGATCTTGCGGTCTTCGTTATTGACGGCGACGATCTCGGTACTGCCCCCCTGACCTTCCTGGATGACCGCGCTCTTGATGCGGCCCGCGCGCACTTCGTCAAGGAAATCGGAATAGCCGACGGCAGTTGCACCCGCCACGCCACGCGTATCGAACTGTTTGAATACGGTGAAAAGCACGAGGGCTATCACCAGCCAGACTGCAATTTTCGAGAACCACTGATTGTTCAACTGAATCTCCGATTCGCTTGTAGCTGAGGGTCAGCCACGTACCTGCGACCCATTTTAGGCGTTTCAAGCCGACGATTGATGTATTTTCACTACGACAGCCATAGCACGAGAAGGGCTAAGCCCCAGGTTGTTTCAAGCCAATGCCGACCAGGAAGGTTTCTGACGACTTGTCCCTCGACGCCTTGGGCTTGACCGGTTTGACTTGCCTGAAGGTGTCCTTGAACACCTTCACCAGCTGGCTGTAACCGCTGCCGTGGAACAGCTTGACCACCAGCGCACCCTCGGGCTTCATGTGATGGACGGCAAAATCCACCGCCAGTTCCACCAGGGCCGAAACGCGCGCTGCATCGGTCGACTCAATGCCCGTCAGGTTGGGC
>CAZFKW010000062.1:1615-4390 GCA_964519795.1 uncultured Ramlibacter sp.
AGGCAGGTCGCCTTCGGGCAGATCGCCCCGGATCACCACCACGTCGGCCTTGCGGCCGGCCAGCTGCCCAAGGAGCAACTGCAGCACCCGGGGTTCGGTAAAGTCGCCATGGATGAAATGCACCCCTTCCACCGGCTCCATGGGCAGCATGTCCAGCGCAATGATGGTCCCGTTCAGCGCTCCCACCGCTGCCCCGCCCGGCGACAGCCGGCGCCGCACGTACTGGCTCCAGGCACCGGGCGTGGAGCCCAGATCCACCACGAGGTGGCCGGGCCGGATCAGGCCCAGGGTTTCATCGATTTCCTTGAGTTTGTAAGCCGCGCGCGCCCGATAGCCCTCCCTCTGGGCGAGCTTGACGTAGGTGTCGTTGACATGGTCATTCAGCCACGACTTGTTGACCTTCTTGCTTTGTGTTTTGACTTTCATCTTTTCATCCTCGGCCCGACAACCGCGAAGCGGGTTGCGTCGCAGGCCGACTTCGAAATGCGAAGTCAAGGCGTCAAAGGCGCCGGCCGTAGACATAATACGGCCATGCCTCAAATTCAACTGACTCCTGTCCAGCGCAAGGCCCACCGCGCCGAAGCCCACCACCTCGACCCGGTGGTCATGATCGGCGGCGACGGCCTGACGCCCGCCGTCCGCAAGGAGATCGACGCCGCACTCAAGGCCCACGGCCTGATCAAGGTCCGGGTGTTTTCCGACGACCGTGTCCAGCGCGAGAACTGGTACCAGGAACTTGCCGCAGAACTCGACGCCGCCCCCATCCAGCACATCGGCAAACTGCTGGTGCTCTGGCGGCCCAAGCCAGCCAAGGAGAAAGTGGTCGACGAAGACCGCATGCCCGGCCCGCGGGACTTCAAGGTCCTGAAGTACAGCAGCCGCGGCGGCCAGCGGCCGGAAGTCAAGACGCTGCGGGTGCTGGGCAACCAGCGGCTGACGGCCGGCGGGAAGGTCAAGCGCGCCAAGCCCAAGCAGACCAGCGTCAAGAAACGTCAGGGCTGAGCGCGCGGCCCGGGCGCGGCGCCCGCTATCCGCCAGAGCACGACCGCTGCGCATATCCACTGCACAAGATACATGGCACTGCCCACAGAGTGCCAAAGTCCAAGGTTCTCGCGAGCGACGATGCGCGGCGCAACGCCAAACTCCACGAGCAGCGCCAAAACCATCCCGCCCAGCAGGAACGCCTGCACCGGCCCGGCCCACGGCATGACTTCATCAGGGTCGCGCGAACGGGACAGCATCAGCAGCAGGACACCGCACCCGATGGTGACCCAGGTCTGGGCGCTGAAGAGCCTGGCTGCCATGCCGCCGGCCAGCGCCGGGGTCGGCAAATTGGCGAACAGCATCGGTACAACCAGAAGTCCAACAACCGTGAGGCTTCCCCACCAGAACGCCGCGGCGAAAACGGGAAGTCGCTGCTTCAGGGTATCCATGTGATGATCACCAGGGTGTTACGCCATTCGCGCAGCCGGCGCGATCACGTCGCCGCCGGCTGCGCCTGAAGTGGTTCAGATGTAGGACACCGTCACGATTTCATAGCGCTTTACACCACCGGGCGCCTGCACTTCGGCCACATCACCCTCGTCCTTGCCGATGAGCGCGCGGGCAATGGGGCTGGACACATTGATCAGCCCCAGTTTCAGGTCCGCCTCGTCTTCACCGACGATCTGGTAGCGGACCTTCTCGCCTGAGCTTTCCTCTTCGAGTTCGACAGTGGAGCCGAACACGACCTTGCCGCCCGCGTCGAGCCCGGCCGGGTCGATGATCTGGGCGGCAGACAGCTTGCCCTCGACTTCCTGGATACGCCCTTCAATGAAGCCCTGGCGGTCCTTGGCAGCTTCGTACTCGGCGTTTTCGCTCAGATCCCCCTGAGCGCGCGCCTCGGCGATTGCGTTGATGACCCAGGGACGCTGGACGGTCTTGAGTTCGTGCAGTTCGGCCTTGAGCTTTTCAGCGCCTCGCTTGGTGATGGGAATGGTGGCCATTGCTTTCTCCGGGATATACAAAAGGAAACCGCCGAGCGTTGCCGTCCGGCGGTGTCTTGATGTCGCAATTATCCGCTATTGCGGGGTCGGGCTCAAGGTCACGCGGGCATGGCTGCGCGCCGCCCCGGTGATCGCAGGCGAATGCCCATGCGATGGCCGGCCTTTGAACAAAGTGTTGGCCTGCGCACAGACCTCTGCCGGGCAAGCTTTTAAGTTCACCTGCTGCGCAATGGCGCGCACGACGAATGGAGCCGCCACATGATTGAGGCATTGCATTCCCGCGCTGGCAACCGCAGCATCGGTAGCTGGCTTTTCATGGGCTGGGCAGTTCTGGTCGCGCTGATGGGCGTGCTCCTGCTGATGATGGGGGCACGCCTTGCCGCGCTTGGGGGTTCCTGGTACTACGCAATGGCCGGCGCAGCACTGGTTGCGACCGGAGCACTTCTCGCAAGGGGTCTCGGCGCGGGCGTCTGGCTGCTGGGCGCGACGGCGCTGGGGACCCTCGCATGGGCCTGGTGGGAGGTCGGCTATGACGGCTGGGCTCTGGTGCCGAGGCTGGCATGGCTTGCCGTTGTCGGGCTCGTCACCGCTGCATTCTGGCCGGTGGCGCGACGTGTCCTGCTGCCCTTCAGCCAGCGGATCTACCTGCTGACCACTGCCGCACTGCCAGTTGTGATGGGCGTGTCAATTCTTGTGCCCCTGCTCCGGCCAACGACCATATTGCTCGCAGACCCGGCACTTGCGGGCCAGCCTCCCGCCGGTGCATTAAGCCGCGGCACCGTGTTCTCGC
>CAZFKW010000062.1:4400-13238 GCA_964519795.1 uncultured Ramlibacter sp.
CAACCACTACACGCCGTCCGGCCAGATCACCCGATCCAATGTGGCGGAACTCCAGGTGGCCTGGCACTACCGCACCGGGGACCTCAAGGAGCCCGGCTCCAAGGTGACCTACGCCTCGCAGAATACGCCGCTGAAGATCGGCGACCTGGTATATGTCTGCACGCCAACCCAGCAGGTCATCGCTCTTGATGCAGCCAGCGGAGTCGAAAAGTGGCGCTTCAACCCCAAGGTTGAACCCGAGACGCTGGCAAAGGCCGCAGCCTCCGTGTGCCGTGGCGTGTCGTACTTCAAGGCGACGGCAGCCGTCGACCAGTGCCCGGAACGGATTTTCTGGCCCATGGGTGATGGACGCCTGGGCGCCCTTGACGCGACGACCGGCAAACTGTGCGCCGGCTTTGGCAAAGAGGGTTATGTTGACCTCAACGAACACACCGGCAACACCAGGCCCGGCTTTGTCGGGCCCACTTCGCCGCCTGTGGTGATGCGCGGCGTGGTCATCCAGCCCACGGGCCAGGTGCGGGACGGCCAGGAACGCGCTGCACCTTCGGGCGTGGTGCGCGCGTATGACGCCATCAGTGGCGAACTGCGGTGGGCCTGGGACCTTGGCCGCCCGGAAACCACGACCCTGCCCCCTGAGGGCGAGGTGTACACGCGCGGCACACCCAATGTGTGGGCGCCCATGGCCGCTGACGATGAGCTCGGCCTCGTCTACCTGCCGACCGGCAACCCGTCGGGCGACTTCTACGGCAAGGAACGCACGCCCGAGGAAGAGGAGTACACCGCTTCGGTCGTTGCAGTGGACGCAACCACCGGCCGCGCGCGCTGGCACTTCCGCACGGTCAACCACGACCTGTGGGACTTCGACCTCGGTCCACCGCCCAACCTGGTGGACTGGCCCATGCCCGATGGCAGCCGCCGCCCGGCCATGGTGCAGGCCACCAAGGCCGGCCCGGTGTATGTGCTGGACCGCGCGACCGGCGAGCCACTGATGCCCGTCGAGCAAGTCGCGGTTCCGCAAGGTACTGACCATGGCGACTGGACCGCTCCCACGCAACCCGTGTCTCCCGGCATGCCCAACACTGTCGGCGCGCCGGGCAAGGACTACGAAACGCTCAAGGAGAGCGATGCATGGGGCATTTCCGCCTTCGACCAGCTGATCTGCCGCACGCAGTTCAGGCAGTTGCGCTACGAGGGCATGTACACGCCGCCGACGCTGCAGGGCTCGATCGCGTTTCCGGGCAACCACGGCGGCATCAACTGGGGCGGTGTTTCGATCGACCTGCAGCGCGGCATTCTTGTGATGAACAGCAACCGCTTGCCTTACACCGAGCACGTTTATCCGCGCGAGAAGATGGACGAGATGGGTGTGATGTCGATCTTCCGTGGCCCCAGCAAGGTGTCAGGCTACATGGCGCAGGAAGGGCTGCCCTTCGGCGCCAAAAAAGAACCCTGGATGTCGCCGCTCAAGACGCCTTGCGTGGCGCCGCCCTGGGGTTTCCTGACCGGTGTGGACCTGCGCACGCGGGAAGTGCTGTGGCGCCGTCCGCTGGGCACCGGCTATGACCATGGCCCCATGGGCATCCCGTCCCGGCTGAAGCTGACCATGGGCACGCCCAACAACAGCGGCTCGCTCGCAACGGCTGGTGGTGTCGTCTTCATTGGCGCGGCGCTTGACAACTTCCTGCGCGCCTTTGACACCGAGACCGGGGCACTGCTTTGGGAAACACGCCTGCCGGCAGGGCTGCAGGCCGCCCCGATGAGCTATGAAGTGGACGGGCGGCAGTACATCGTGGCAGTTGTCGGCGGACACGAGCGCATGGACACGAAGATCGGTGACAGCGTCATGGCGTGGGTCTTGCCCCCGCGCTGAGGTGCGTGCTGCCTGTTATGCCTGGCCTGGACTCCATGGCCTGGAGCCAGGGCCACGCAGCCCATACAGCCGCTCCCAGGTAGACAAGGCCGCCCGGCACCCACATGACGAGCCCGGCGAGTTGCTGGTCCCAGAGCGCGCGCGACTCGGGGCGGTACAGCGGTGTGCTTGAGAACGTCAACAACGCCCCCAGCAGGCCCGTGTGCATGACAGTGAACAGCAAGGCAAGCGCTGCGGGAAGCGCCGCCGTCCTTCCTGGCCGCAACACCGACCACCAGAACAGCCAGCCAGTCAGGAGAAAGCAGGCGTGTTCCGTGACGTGCCATGCTGGATGCTCAATGGCGGCAACGTAGGGGCCCGGCGCGTGCCAGATCCAGATGGCGGCTGCGTGCAGCATGGCGCAAGCCATCGGTCGGCGGCTGAGCCTGTGTAGCCCGCGCCACAGGCTGTCGGCGAGCGGCCCGATTGCAGCGCGCCATTGCGGAAGCGGGCGAGCCAGTACGGCCAGGGGCGCGACCACCACGATCAGCAGCATGTGCTGAACCATGTGCCAGGCCGTGCTGCGCTCAGCCCAGTCGTCCAGCGGGCCGAAAAGCGCGACACCTGCGGCGAGCATCGCGGCATGAAAGGCCAGGCGTGGGCCGAACTGCGGGCGATGCCGCACCGCGCCCAGGGTGTAACTCAGCCATGCGAAAGTAAAGATCGCCCGGGTGAGCCAGATTGGCGCCTGCTCCAGCGCTGCGCCCGCCCCCGGCGCCACACCGTGCGCCATTGCGGCGCCGGTGCCCAGGGCGCCATGCAGCGTCACCACAAGGAGCGGCAGCGTCAATCGCCTGCGGGACGTCATACACAGGGCGGCAGCAGGACTGCCGGAAGTGCGACGACAACGGTGGAGACAGCGGCAATAGCGTACAGGCTGGCCGCGACGTACATCAAGAAGCCAGTGCGCGCCGAAGCGCTTGCAGGTGAAAGCCGCCGCGCAGCCCGGGCGCAGGCCCAGCCGCCCCAGGCCAGGCCCGCGGAGGTGAGGAGCGCAACCAGCAGCACCAATGCGTTGATCCAGTTCAGCGGCCCCACGCCCGCAGGCGGCGCAGCCATTGCGCAGGCAACCGCCACCCCGCCGTAGGTGAAGCCGAACCAGGCAAACCACAGGGTCAGGCCCAGCACCAGGTGCATGGCATGGCATGGTCCCGGCTTCATGGACTTCCACATCATCTCACTGCCCCGAACAGCAATGGCAGCATTGCCATGACCGCCCATGCCAGTACGGTGGTACAGGTACAGAACTGCCAGAGCATGGCCACAACCAGCGGCTCGTAAGGCGCCCGCATTCCAACGTAACCCAGACGTACACGCCATGCCTGCAATACGGACAGCACTGTCGCCAGCGCCCCGTGCAACAACAGGAACGCAAGCGTGAAGGCCAGGACGGCATCGTGCGCCCGCAGCGCCGGCTCAAGGCCGGCGGTGGCCAGTAGCGCCACCAGTACCGCGCATGCCCCCAGGCCGCATCCGGCAGCCAGCACGAGACGAAGCCCGAGGCCTTGCTCGTTGCCCGCACGCAGGCGCCGCACTGCAACCTTCATCTGCCATTGCCCCGTGCCGAACAGCAGGGCGACGGCCATCAACGGCCACACGCCAAGCGGCGATGCAGCCACGGGCTGGCTGACCGGCACCACTGTCCACAGGTAAAGCCAGCCAAACAGCAGGGAGCCATAGAGCGCGGCATCGGCAGCCAGTGTCAGGCCCATGCCCCAGAGCCCCGGCCCGTCAAAAGTCCGCGAATGCAACTTCAGGCCGGCCGGCAGGTCGTGTGATTCGCCCGCAGCTGCCAGCGGATGCGCGCCGTTTTCCCACGACCAGCGCAGCAGCACCATGCCTGCGACAGCGGTGAACCCGAGGGCAGCGGCATAGGACTCGAACAGCAGCGCAATGCAGACCACGGCCAGCACGCCGCCGGCTGCCAGCGGCCACCAGGAATTGCCCGGAAGGTGAATGACCTCCCGAGCGCGCCCGCTGACCGGGTCCACGCCCATGGTTTCGCGGCGCCCGTGAGCTGCCTGGGCCAGGGCATGGCGGCCATCGGCAATCGTGCCGGGGAGTTCAGGGTGGTCCCACAGCGGGTGCAGCGTGGACAGCGACGGCAAGCTGGCGAAGTTATAGGATTTCGGGGGCGTGCCTGTCGCCCACTCGAGCGTATCGGCACCCCAGGGGTTCTGCACCGCCTTGCGCCCGTGCCGCCAGTGCAAGGCCAGGTCCAGCAGCAGTGTGGCGATGCCAAAAGCCATGACAAAACTGAAGACCGAAGACACGAGGTTGGGCAAGTCCCAGCCCAGTCCCGTTTCATAGGTATACACGCGCCGCGGCATGCCCAGCAGGCCGGTCCAGTGCATGATCAGGAAGGTGCCGTTGAAACCGATGAAAGTGAGCCAGAAGCCAGCCCTGGCCAGGCGCTCCGAGGGCATGCGTCCGGTGAAATGCGGCAGCCAGTAGTAGATGCCGGCAATGAGGGGAAACAGCATGCCGCCGATCAGCACATAGTGGAAATGCGCCACCACGAAATGCGTATCGTGGACTTGCCAGTTGAAGGGAACGAAGGCCAGCATCACGCCGGTGAGTCCGCCTGCCACAAAGATCACCAGGAAGCCGGCCACCCACAGCATGGGTACGCTCCACACCGGCCGGCCGCTCCACAGCGTGGCGACCCAGGCAAACAGCTGGATACCTGTGGGCACAGCCACCAGCATGCTGGCCAGCGCAAAGAAGGCCTGCGACAGCGCAGGAATGCCGATGGCGAACATGTGGTGCACCCACAACCCGAAGCTGATGAAGCCGGTGGCAATCATCGACACCACCACCCAGCGGTAGCCGACCAGCGGCCTGCGGGCAAACACCGGCACCAGCATCGACACCACCCCCGCCGCCGGCAGGAAAATGATGTAGACCTCGGGATGGCCGAAAAGCCAGAACAGGTGCTGCCAGAGCACCGGGTCTCCACCGCGCAGCGGGTCGAAGAATGCCCAGCCAGCCGCGCGCTCAAGCTCCAGCAGGATCGAGGCCAGGATCAGTGGCGGGAAGCCCACAATCACCATCAGCGAAGTGACCAACATGGACCACGCGAAGACCGGCAGCTGGTTCAGCCCCATGCCCGGCGCCCGCCCCCGCAGGATGGACACTGCAATGTCAATGGCGGCCGCCATGGTGGCGATCTCGATGAACGTAATGCCAAGCAGCCAGAAGTCTGCCCCCTTGCCGGGCGAGTAGACGTTGCTTGACAGCGGGGTGTACATGAACCAGCCGGCATCCGGCGCAAGCCCCAGCGCCAGGCTGCTGGTGAAGATGATGCCGCCAAACAGGTAGCACCAGTAGCCGAAAGCGCCCAGCCGCGGGAACGCAAGGTCACGTGCGCCCAGCATCTTGGGCAGGAGGTAGGCCGCCAGGCCCTGCTGGACCGGCACGGCGAACAGGAACATCATCATGGTGCCATGCATGGTGAAAGCCTGGTTGTAGGCTTCGGCGCCCATGAAACCCTGCCCTGGCTGGGCCAGCTGGGCGCGCAGTGCCATGCCCAGAAGCCCGGCAATCAGGAAGAAGACAGCGCCGGTGACCATGAACCGCCGGGCCACGCTGGAATGGTTCACCACGGACAGTGCGCGCCAGCCCGTGGGGTTGCCCCAGACGGCTTCAAACTCGGAATGCAAGGCAGTCGCGCTGCGGCCGCTCCCGCCGGCGTCCTCTTGTAGCGTGGTGGTGCCAGTCAAGGCTGCCTCCCGGGCGCGGGCGAGCCGGCCGCCGTACTGCCTGCATCGGGAGCCATGCTGGATGCCTGGGTAGCGAGCCACGCGTCGAATTCGGCTTGCGGCATCGCATGCACCGTCATGACCATGTGGGCATGCCCCAGGCCACAGAACTCCGCGCACTGGCCGCGAAAGGTACCCGGCTGGTCTGCGCGCAGCCGCACAATCCCGGTGCGGCCCGGAATCGCGTCCAGCTTGCCACCCAGGCGGGGCACCCAAAACGAGTGGATGACGTCCAGGCTGCTGACATGGATGTCCACCGTCCGGCCCACGGGCAGCCGCATCTCGTTGCGCAGCGTGACGCCGCTGCCAGGGTAGTGCAACGTCCACAGCCACTGGCGGCCAATGGCGTCGATGCGCATCGGGGCGGCACCCCCGGCCCCATGCAATGGCAAGGGCAGTTGGTGAAGGCCTGCAGAAGATCCGAAGACAAGCAGCAAGGTGATGGCAACAGCCGGCAGCACAATGCCCCCTCCAATGATCCACCGCTGGCCGGCAGGCGCGGCAGCGCCCTCATCGGCACCCCCAATGAAGCCGTCCATTCCAGCCCTGTCCGGCCTCATGGCCTGCAGCCAGACCGCCACCACGCCGATATACACCAAGGCCGCGCCGCCCAGCATCCACCACCACACCCCGGCGATGGCCTGGGCAGACGGCCCGGCAGGCTCCAGGATCGACTGGCGGCCTGCGCAGCCCACCAGCAGAGACATCGCGGCAAGCGGCGCCAGGGCATTCAAGCCCGGGTTGCGCCGCTGTTCAAAACCCGTGCACTTGGCGCGACGTTGCGCAACGCGTAGAGTCGGCACATGAATACAGGCGACGAACCGATCCTGAGCCGCGCAGCGATTGCGGGGCATCCGATCCATCCCATGCTGATCCACTTCCCGGTCGCAGCACTGATCGCGCTCGTGGCGACAGACGCAGCCTATCTCCATACCGCAGACCCCTTCTGGGCCAGGGCCGGGTTGTGGCTGGCCGGTGTGGGCGCGATTGGTGGCTGGGTAGCCAGCATCGCCGGCCTGATCGACCTGCTGACTGTGGCACGGATCCGGCGGCTGGTGACGGCCTGGGGGCACGCCCTCCTGGCGGTGATGATGCTGTCGATGGCGAGCCTCAACTGGCAACTGCGCCTGGGAGACGACCCGGGCAGGCATGTCAACCCCTGGGGGCTGGGGATCAGCCTGTTCACTGCGCTTTTCATCGCCATGGCGGCGTACCTGGGAGGCCGCCTGGTCTACGAGAACGCAGTCGGTGTCCACACTGAGGAGTAACCGGGATTGGCTCGGCATGTTCATGCGGGCTTGCGCAGGACCAGCCAGGCAATGCCTGCCAGCCAGACCAGCGTTGTGAACATCAGCGCCCAGCATGCGGTCTGCAGGCCCCGATCCTGGCCGCGCTCGGCGCGCAGCACCAGCAGGCCGCAGCAGCCGTGGCCCAGTACGAGCAGCGCAACCGTGGCGAGTTTCAGGATGAGCCATGGTGCCAGTGGCCCGTAGAGCAGGAAGATTGCGGTGCCGGAGGCAATGGCCAGCAGCGCTGCCGGTGTGACCAGCCCAACGTACAGGTTTCTCAGCAGGTGACGGGCATGAGGCAGCCCCGTTGCACGCGAGGCTGGCGAAGCCGCCGTGGCAATCGCGGTCGGCAGGTACAGCAAGGCACCGCACCAGACGACCACCGCAGTGATATGAACAAGCTTGAGCCAGGGCATGGCATTCTCCTGTGACCAGGCAGGTGTGGACGGCCATCCACATCTGCCCTGAACCCTGACGGGCTCACCTCACGGAACGATAAAGTTCGGCCCCCTGTGGCGTCCGTACGTTGACGCACAAGCGGCGGAATCCGGCCCTTCATCAGCCAGGCCAGGCTCAATGCAGTTGGGCGTGCATATCCTGGATCGAGATCACGTCCAGCGAATCCATGTATTTCATGCCTTCGACCGCTGCCTCGGCGCCCGCGATTGTGGTGAAAGTGGTGACGCGCGCGAGCAAGGACGAGGTTCGGATGGCGCGCGAGTCGGCGATGGCGTTGCGGCGTTCTTCCACCGTGTTGATGACCAGCACGATCTCGTTGTTCTTGATCATGTCCACCACGTGCGGGCGGCCCTCCGTCACCTTGTTGACCGTCACGCAGGCAATCCCTGCAGCGTTGATGGCAGCTGCCGTCCCCCTGGTTGCGACCAGTTCAAAGCCCTGCGCTGCCAGCTGCCGCGCCACTTCAATGGCTCGCAGCTTGTCATTGTTCTTGACTGTCAGGAAGACCTTGCCGGTCCTCTCTCCGCGCACGTTGTAAGGACGCGGCAGCTTGGTGCCCGCACCGAGCTGGCTCTTGACGAAGGCCTCGCCAAAGGTCTTGCCCACGCCCATGACCTCGCCGGTGGACTTCATCTCCGGCCCGAGAATGGTGTCAACACCGGGGAACTTGACGAACGGGAACACGGCCTCTTTCACGCTGAAATAGGGCGGCGTGACTTCGTTCATGATGCCCTGCGAGTCCAGCGTCTGCCCGACCATGCAGCGCGCCGCCACCTTGGCCAGCTGGATGCCGGTGGCCTTGCTGACGTAAGGCACGGTGCGCGAGGCCCGCGGGTTGACTTCGAGCACGTAGATCACGTCCCTGCCATCAATCTCCTGGATGGCGAACTGAACGTTCATCAGGCCAACCACGTTGAGGCCCTTTGCCATGGCGGCGGTCTGGCGCTTCATCTCGTCCACCGTCTCTTTGGACAGGGAATACGGGGGCAGCGAGCAGGCCGAATCGCCGCTGTGCACGCCTGCCTGTTCAATGTGCTCCATCACGCCGCCGATGAACACGCGCTGACCGTCGCACAGCGCGTCCACATCGCACTCAACGGCGTCGTTCAGGAAGCGGTCCAGCAGCACGGGCGAGTCGTGGCTGACCTTGACGGCTTCGCGCATGTAGCGCTCCAGGTCGCGCTGCTCGTGCACGATTTCCATCGCGCGGCCGCCCAGCACATAGCTGGGGCGCACAACCAGGGGGTAACCCAGGGCGGCAGCCTTCTCCAGCGCCTCGGGCTCCGTGCGGGCTGTGGCATTGGGTGGCTGCCGCAGCCCCAGCTCGTTCAGCAGCTTCTGGAAGCGTTCGCGGTCTTCGGCCGCATCGATCATGTCCGGGCTGGTGCCGATGATGGGCACGCCGTTCTTCTCCAGGTCG